>SKOX01000324.1 GCA_007119835.1 Paracoccaceae bacterium | reverse complement strand
GGCGCGAGGCGCTGCTGCGCTACGTTGGCTTGCCCGAGGGACGGCTCGAGGCCGCCGAGGGGCTCGAGCAGCTGCGCTTCATGGAGAACGGCCTGTGCGTGCTTTGCGTGGAAGTCGATGGACGCGGGCGGGCCTTCTGGGAGCTGAACAATCCGCAGGACGTGCCGAGAATCGAACGGCTTCTTGCGGAACTCGGGTTGCCTTGATGCGTTTTGAACCGGGCGGGGCGCGCGGGCGTGCGTCGCCCCGCAGCAATGCTTACGCACTCGCGAGAAAAGTGGTAACCGTTGGAAGGCATGGGCGACCAACCATCCAGGGAAATGGCACGGACGCGGAGTGCTGAGACAATGAGTCAGATGTAAGGAAACGTGATGCAGACCAAGGTCACGAAGGCAATCTTCCCGGTAGCGGGGTTCGGCACGCGCTTTCTTCCGGCCACCAAGTCGATCCCCAAGGAGATGCTCCCCTTGGTCGACCGCCCGCTGATCCAGTATGCCATCGACGAGGCCCGCGCCGCCGGCATCACCGACTTCATCTTCGTGACCTCGCGTGGCAAGAGTGCCCTCGAGGACTACTTCGACAGCGCGCCCGAGCTTGAGACGGCGCTTGCCGAGAACGGCAAGGACGCGCTCCTCGCGACCCTGCAGCAGACCGTCATGGGCTCGGGCGCCGTTGCCTATGTCCGCCAGCACGAGAGGCTGGGGCTTGGCCATGCGGTGTGGTGCGCGCGCCACCTGATCGGCGACGAGCCCTTCGCGGTGATCCTGCCCGACGACGTCATCGACGCCGACACCCCCTGCCTGAAGCAGATGGTCGACGCCTACGGCGAGTTCGGCGGCAACATGGTCGCCGCGATGGAGGTCGCGCCCGACCAGGTCTCCGCCTACGGTATCCTCGTGGTCGGCAGCGAGCGCGGCCCGGCCCTCTCGGTCCGCGGCATGGTGGAGAAGCCAAAGCCGGCGGACGCGCCGTCGAACCTCGCGATCATCGGCCGCTACATCCTCTCGCCGCGGGTCTTCAAGCATCTCGACGCATTGAAGCTCGGCGCCGGCGGCGAGATCCAGCTGACCGACGCGATCGCCAAGGAGATCGTCGAGGCGGACAACGTCCATGGCTACCGCTTCAGCGGGCGCCGCTTCGACTGCGGCTCGAAGCCGGGCTTCCTGCAGGCCACTGTCGCCTTCGGCCTTCAGCGCGAGGAGCTCGAAGACGAGTTCGCCGCCTATCTCGAGGGCGCCATGGCCGAGTACAGGCAGCGCCACACCGCCAAGACGGCCGCTGCCGCGCGCGTCGCCGCCCGCTGAAAACCCAAGGCCGGGGCAGGCGTGGTCAGGCCGCCTGCTCCGCCTTTCCTTCGGTCAGGATCGCATAGAGCGCCGACGGATCGAACGTCGAGCGCAGCTTGCCGCACA
Source organism: Paracoccaceae bacterium (assembly GCA_007119835.1). GTDB lineage: Bacteria > Pseudomonadota > Alphaproteobacteria > Rhodobacterales > Rhodobacteraceae > Amaricoccus. The sequence goes on along the minus strand of SKOX01000324.1, from coordinate 6,885 downwards.
CCGTCTCGCTCCGCAGCGTGCGCGAAACCCGGGCAAGCGCCTTGAGATGATCGGCCCCCGCGGTCTCGGGCGCGAGCAGGGTGAAGACGAGATCGACCGGCTGACGGTCGATCGCCTCGAAATCCACTGGCTTGTCGAGCCGCACGAAGAGACCGAGGACCCGGTCGACGCCGGAAAAGCGGGCGTGCGGAATAGCCACGCCCCGGCCGACCCCGGTCGGCCCCAGCGCCTCGCGCTCGAGCAACGCCTTGTAGACGGCGTCGGACGGCAGACCGTAAGCCTCGGCGGCGAAATCCGCGAGTTCCTGAAGCAGTCGCTTCTTGCTCGTAGCCTTCAGGGGCGCGCGGACCGCCTCGACGCCGAGGATCTCCGAAAGCTCCATCCCTAGCCTCCCATGGGCGCCTTGCGCCGCTCGCTCAAGCGTTCTTGGGATCGATCCAGCCAATGTTGCCGTCGTCGCGCATGTATACCACGTTGACCCCGCCATGCGCGGTGTTGCGGAACACGAGAAGCGGCGCACCGGCCAGTTCCATCTGCATCACCGCCTCGCCGACCGACAGCGACAGCACCTTGGTCTCGGTCTCGGCCACGATGACCGGCTGGAGATCCACCGGCTCCGGGTGTTCCTCGGGACCGTCCGCGCTGCCGGCCAGGATGTACGACGGGGCACCGAACGATTCGATCGGCAGCTCGCGGGCCCGGTGATGATCCTTCAGCCGGCGCTTGTACCGGCGGAGCTGCTTCTCCATGCGCTCGATGGCGCCGTCGAGGGCCGCGTAGATCTCGTTGGCCTTGGACTTCGCCTGCACGGTCATTCCCGTCGACAGATGCACCGAGGCATCGGCCGTGAACTCGTAGGCATCCCGCGAGAAGGTCACGATCGCTTCCACGGGACGCTCGGCATACTTGTCGACGACCTCGAGAAGCTTTTCTTCGGCATGGCTTCGCAGCGCCGAACCGACGTCGATCTGCTTGCCGCTGACCTGAATGCGCATCTGTTGCCCCTTCGTGAAAACCGCGGCGAAACCGGGCGATCCGCCTTGGTCCCGCGCGGCGCGGCGGACCGTATGGCTAGGTCCGGAAGCTGTCAACCGCGGCCCCGGCAAGGTCATGATCCTCGGCGCCCCGTCCTCGGCTGCGTGCCGACGGCCGGCTTCGCGGCTTTCATCGACTCGCTCCGACGGTCTTCAGGCGCCGCCGCATGACGGAAGACGGGATACCCATGCCGTCACGATATTTCGCCACCGTCCGTCGCGCAATGTCGATGCCCTCGCGCTGCAGGATGACCACGATCCTGTCGTCGGAAAGGGTGCGGGCCGGGATCTCCTCCCGGATCAGGGTCCGGATCCGGTCCTGCACGGCAGCGGCGGAGACGGTCTCTCCGCCCGCCATCGGAATCGCCTGACTGAAGAAGAAGTGCATCTCGAACGTTCCCCTCTCGCAGGCGAGGTACTTGCCCGCGGTCACGCGGCTCACCGTCGACTCGTGGAGCCCCAGCTTCTCCGCGAGCGTTCGCTGCGTCAGCGGTCGCAATCCCGAAATCCCCCGCGCGAAGAAATGTTCCTGATGTGCGACGACGGCGCCGGCCACCGTCAGGATCGTCCGCGCCCGCTGCTCGAGGCTGCGCACCAGCCAGCCCGCCTGCGCCCGGCACTCGGAGATGTAGGCGAGCGCGGCGCCGTCGCGGGTGCGCAGTCGCTGGGCGTAGACGTTGTTGACGAGGACGCGCGGCAGCGTCTCGGTGTTGAGCTCGACGTCCCAGCCCGTGGACGTCCGCCGCACGAAGACGTCCGGCACGACGACAGACACCGTTTCCTCGGCGAAGCCGGCGCCGGGCTTCGGGTTGAGACCCCGCAGCAGGCCCAGCATCTCGGAAATCGCCTGCGGCGCCACCCCGCACCGGGCCGCGAGCTCCGCCGTCCGCCCCGCCGCGAGGAGGTCGAGGCCGCCGAGGAGCGCCTCGAGAGGCGGCTCGAGCAGACCGCGGTCGCGGAGCTGGATCCGCAGGCATTCGGCGAGGCTGCGCGCCCCGACGCCCGACGGGTCGCAGTCCTGGACGAGGGCAAGGCCCGCTTCCACCGCGGCGCCGGAAAGCCCGTGGCGCAGGGCGACCTCCCCGGCATCGCTCCGGAAGTAGCCGTCAGGATCAAGCTCCTCGATCACGGCAAGGGCGGCCGCGAGCACCGGCGGATCGGCCCGCGCAAGGCGGACCTGCGCGCGCAGATGCTCGGCGAGGGTCACGGTCGCGGCCACAAGGTCGATCGCGCTCGCCGCGCCGTCGGCGGGCGCCGCGCGTCCTGCCGGGGCGGTCGGGATTGGGCGCTCTGCCGCGCGTGGCGGCGCCTCGAGGAGCGGATTGGCCTCGACGATGCCCGCGACATGCTCGGCAAGCTCGAGGTTGGACATCCGCAGCATCTTCAGCGACTGCTGGAGCCGCGGGGTCATCACCAGCGACTGGCTCTGCCGGAGCTCGAGGCGCGGCGTGATCGTCATGCCGGTACTGGTCCGCAGCCCGGGGGCTTCCGCCGCCGCGCGGGCCGGGGTCGGTCAGAGGCGGAAGCTGTCGCCCAGGTAGACCCGCCGGACATTATCATCGCGCACAACCTGTTCGGGGGAGCCGCTCATGAGCACCGTCCCGTCGTGCAGGATATAGGCACGGTCGATGATTTCCAGCGTTTCTCGCACGTTGTGGTCGGTGATCAGCACACCGATGCCGCGCTCGGTCAACTGGCGGACGAGCTTGCGGATGTCGGAGACCGCAAGCGGATCGACGCCGGCGAAGGGCTCGTCGAGCAGGACGTATTTCGGCTGGGCCGCGAGGCAGCGCGCGATCTCGACCCGACGGCGCTCGCCGCCCGAAAGCGCGACGGCCGGCGTGCGCCGCAGATGGGTGATCGAGAATTCCGCCAGCAGCTCGTCGAGCATCTCCCGGCGCTTATCCCGGTTCTTGATCGCGACCTCGAGGATGGCGCGGATGTTGTCCGCGACCGTGAGCCCGCGGAAGACCGAAGCCTCCTGCGGCAGGTAGCCGATGCCGAGCTTGGCGCGGCGATACATCGGCAGCCAGGTGACGTCGCGGCCGTCCACCATGACGGTGCCCGAATCAGGCGGGATGAGGCCTGCGATCGCGTAGAAGGACGTCGTCTTGCCCGCGCCGTTCGGTCCGAGCAGCCCCACCACCTCGCCACGATGCAGGTGCAGCGACACGTCGCGCAGCACCGGGCGGCGGCGATAGGCCTTGCTGAGCGACCGGACCACCAGGCCCTGGTCGCCCTCCGTCACGGTCAGTTCGGGCTGGGCGCGCTTCACTGCGCCGTTTCCGGCGCTTGGCCCGGTGACTGACCCGGAGCCTGACCCGGAGCCTGGCCCGGCCTCGCACCCGGCACCACGATCGTCTGCACCCGGCCCTCGATCGCGGCGACACCGTCCTCGAGATCGATCCTCAGCCGGTCACCGGAAATCGCGTTCGGCCCCTGGGTCACGATCACGTCCCCGGCCATCTCGATTGTGCCGGCGTCGACGCGGTAGAGCGCCTCGGCGCCCTCGGCCGCCTCCTGGCCGCTCGTCACCGTGACGGCCCCCGAGGCCCGGATCTGCTCCACGCTCGTCTCGCCCTCCGGGCCTTCGCCATACTGTACCTCGACCTCGTCGGCAGCCAGCCGGAGCGCGCCCTGGCCGACGACGACAGAGCCGCGGAACGTCGCGGTGTTCGCCCTCTGGTCGACCGTGAGCGAATCGGAGGTGATCTCGACCGGCTGGTCCGGGTCATGGTCGCCCGCCACGCCGAACGGCACGCCGCTGACCTGCTGCTGAGCCGTCGCCGGCGAGCCGGCGAGCAGCGCTGCCAGCAGCGCCGATCCAGCGACCGCGCCGACTTTCCTAAGGACCCGCTCCATCCGTCTCGTCATAAACCAGCCTCACCCCGTTGCCGAACGAAAACACGCGCGGCCCGCTCCGACCTTCGGCCGGCACGATCGACAGCGTCTCTGCAGCGATCGTGCCCATCGGCCCCGCGCCGTCGACCGACCCCTCGGCCTCGAGCGTCCCGGCGACGAGGTCGAGCACCACGCGGTCGGCGCTGATCCGGTAGCCGTCGCTCGAGGTGACCGTCACCCGCTCGGTTCCCTCCATGACTTGGGTCTCGAAATCGAGCGCGGCAACCGGCGCCTCGATCCAGAAGGTCTGCCCCCCCAGGAAGTTTATCGTCCCCGCCAGCCGCTCGATCTCGGCCTGCGTCGGCGGCGCCGCGTCCGGCACGACGGTCTCGGCGGTGAACCGGAACGGATCGTCGTCGCGGGTCGCCCCGGTCAGCACCGGCCGGGTGATCCTCAGTCCCTCGCCCAGCGCCTCGATGTCCGCCTCCGTGAAGACGATCCCCCCCTCGAACGGCTCCTCCCCGGGAAAGAGGAACAGCGACAGCAGCATCGCCAACGCCAGGAGCGGCAGCGCGATCTTCAGGACCGTGACGAGGCTGGTGTGGAAGCCCCCGGCGCGCGCGGCCCGCCTCACGTCACCCCGGCCCTGAGCAGGTCGTGGACGTGCACGATCCCGGCCGGCGCCTCCGGCCGCCCCGGATCGTGCGCGAAGAGCGCGGTGATCCTGTGCGCGTTCATCACCGCCAGCGCCTCGGTGGCAAGCGCGTCGCTCGCGATCTGCCGCGGCGCCGGCGTCATCACCGCCTCGACGCGCTTCTCGAGCAGGCCCTCCATGTTCCGCCTGAGGTCGCCGTCGGTGATCACGCCCGCGAGCCGCTCGCCCTCGAGCACGCCCACCGTCCCGAACCCCTTGCGGCTCATCTCGATCAGCGCATCGCCCATCGGCGCGCCGGCGGCGATCAGCGGCAGCTCCGCCCCCCGGTGCATCAGGTCCGCGACCGTCGCGAGCCGCGCCCCGAGGCGTCCGCCGGGATGGAAGCCGCGGAAGTCCTCCGGCGTGAAGGCCCGGTGCTCCATCAGCGCCACCGCCAGCGCGTCGCCGAGCGCCAGCGTCATCGTCGTCGAGGTCGTCGGCGCGAGGTTGAGCGAACAGGCCTCCGCCGCGGCCGGCAGCACGATGCCGATGTCGGCCCGCCGGATCAGCGTCGATCCGGCCCGCGCCGCCACCCCGATCAGCGGGATCGCGAAGCGCCTTGTGTAGGCGATGAGATCCGCAAGCTCCGGCGTCTCCCCCGAGTTCGACAGGAGCAGCACCAGGTCGTCGCGTGTGATCATGCCGAGATCGCCGTGGCTCGCCTCGGCCGGATGCACGAAATGCGACGGCGTGCCGGTCGAGGCGAGGGTCGCCGCCACCTTGCGCGCGACATGCCCGGACTTGCCCATGCCCGAGACCACGACCCGCCCTGGCACGGCGAGGATCCGCTCCACCGCCGCGGCGAAGGACGCCCCGAGCGCCGCCTCGAGCGCGCGCAGGCCATCGGCCTCCAGCGCCACGACGCGGCGCCCGGTGGCGATCAGCGCCGCCGCGTCGGCTGTCCCTGCACCCTGCCGCATCGCCCCCTCAACTGTGCGCGAAGATGTCCTGCCCGTCCCAGCCCGCGAGGTCGAGCGCGGCGCGGTCGGGCAGGAAGCCGAAGCACGCCTGCGCGAGCGCCGCCCGTCCCTCGCGCTCGAGCCGCGCATCCAAGGCATCCCGGAGCCGGTGCAGATACAGCACGTCCGAGGCCGCATAGTCGCACTGCGCCGGCGTCAGCGTCGCGGCGCCCCAGTCGCTCGACTGCTGCTGCTTGGAGACCTCGACCTCCAGCATCTCGCGCAGGAGGTCCTTCAGCCCGTGCCGGTCGGTGTAGGTCCGGACCAGCCGCGAGGCGATCTTCGTGCAGTAGACCGGGCGCGTCAGCACGCCGAAGCGGTGCAGCAGCACGGCGATGTCGAACCGGCCGAAGTGAAAGAGCTTCAGGCGCTCCGGGTCCGCGAGCAGCCGCGCGAGGTTCGGGGCGGGACGCCCGCCGGGGCGGATCTGCACCAGATGCGCCGCGCCGTCCCCGCCGGAAAGCTGCACGAGGCAGAGCCGGTCGCGCGCGGGCACGAGCCCCATCGTCTCGGTGTCGATGGCGACCACCGGACCGAGATCGAGCCCGTCCGGCAGGTCGTCCTGATGGAGATGGTTCGCCATGCTCGTCCTCCGCTCGACCGGCGCCGCGCCTCGCGACGCGCGCCTCGCGCGAAGGTTCGTGGTGCCCAGGAGAAGACTCGAACTTCCACTCCCTTTCGGGAACTGGTACCTGAAACCAGCGCGTCTACCAATTCCGCCACCTGGGCAGGTGCCGATGAGCGGCGGAGATATCGACGACGCGACCTGCTGTCAACGGACCTCGGCACGCGCTTCACGGTCCCGCGTGCGGCGCCGGCACCGCGCGTCGTCCCCGCCCCGCCGAACCTCCCCAGGCCGACGTCTCCCGCGAGAAGCCGAGCACGGCGCCGGCATGCGCCGGATCGACCGGCCCAAGGCGCGTTCCCCGCCGGAAGAGGCCATGCCGGCGATGCGCCAGGCCAGTCCCCGACGCAAGCGGGGCGGCACCATGGCGCCGCCCCGTCGCACGGTCTCGTCGCAGTTCACGGCCGCCCGCAGGGGCGAGCGTCACTGCATGTCGCGCGAAACCGACTTCTGGAAGATCTCGGTTCCCATCCGCATCAGCTTCGTCGCCTCGGCGGAATACTGGTCCATCGCGGTCTGGAAGAACTTGGCCTGGACCGCGCGGATGTCGTCGAGGTTGCGGCAGCGCATGAGCTCCTGCTGCGCGGCCATGTCGTGGCGGATCCGCTCGGAGACGAAGTCGACGATCTCGCGCTGCATGCGCGTCACGCCCTCCATCATCGCCTGGCTCGAAGCCTCCACCGTTTCCACCGCCTGCTGCTGGCTGATGACGACGCTGTCGATCGCCGTGTC
>SKOX01000416.1 GCA_007119835.1 Paracoccaceae bacterium | reverse complement strand
TGGTCGAGACGGCGTCGAGCGCGGCCATGACCCCCATGGCGCGATAGTCGTCGAGGCCGAGGTCGCGGTCGGCGCCGCTCGGGTTGCGCCACGAGATGCAGAAGACGGTGTGGCCCTTGCCGACGAGGTAGCGGATGAGCGAGTTGTCCGGCGACAGGTCGAGGATGTAGTATTTCATGATCCAGGCCGGCACGATCAGGATCGGCTCGGCGCGCACCGTCTCTGTCGCCGGCGCGTACTGGATGAGCTCGATCAGCCGGTTGCGGAAGACGACCTTGCCCGGCGTGGTGGCGACGTCGACGCCGACGCGGTACTCCTCCGTGCCGACCGGCGGCTGACCGGTCGCGAAGCGCCGGGCGTCCTCCACCAGGTTGCGCCAGCCCTCGACGAAGTTCATGCCGCCGCTGCTGACCGTGCGCTCGAGGATCTCGGGATTGGTGAAGGGCGTGTTCGACGGCGCGAACAGGTCGAGGAGCTGGCGCGCGGCGAAGGCCACGACCTCCTCGTGGTGCGGGCTGACGCCGGGCACGTCGGTCGTGGCGTTGTGCCACCATTGCTGTTGGAGCAGGAACGCCTGGGACCAGAGGTTGAAGGGCGGCTGCGACCAGGCCTCGCCGCGGAAGCGGGTGTCGCCGGGCAGGGGCTCGATGCAGGGCGGGGTCCTGGGGTCGCCCGCGCTGGCCGCGAGGTGGAGGGCGAGGCGCGTCGTCTTGCGCATCGCCTTCACGGCGAGCTCGGCCCGCTTGCCGGGAGCGCGCGCGAGGTGGATCGACCAGTCGAACCCGGCGAGCGCGAGCGCCGCGGGCGAGATGCCGCCGGTCATCTGCGCGGTCAGCGCGTCCGACGTCCGGTCGAGGGCGCGGAACGCCTCGCGCTCGTCGCGGGCGTCGCGTCGCCACAGCGGCGGCGGGATGGATGCCCCGAGCGGCTGATCCTGCTTCATGCTCACGCTCCTTGGATGCGGGTGGGACGGCGGTGGCGACGGCGGCGCGGCCTCGCTGCGCCGGCGGTCGGCTTCGCCGTGCCCGTGGCGCGGAGCGTCTTCTCTGCCTGCCGTCGGGCACGAGGGTCGTTGATCTGCGTCAAGATGAAGCCCCGCCACGGCCGTCTTGAGGCAGGTCAATGCACGGCGCGGCCGGCGGTTGCACGCTCGCGCGGTTGATGCGGCGCGGGGCGGGCGGGCTTTCGGCCGGCGTACCCGCTTGCGCCAGGGAAGGCGGCGAGGGAGCGATGACGATGGTGGACAATATGTCGCGCGGTACGGCCTTCCGCACGTCCGGATCCGGCGCCGCGGCCGGACGCCGGGGCGGGGTGGCGGGCGATGCCGAAGGGACCGACTGGACGGCCGGCTTCCCGGGCCTCGCGAGCCTCGGGCCCGAGGTGCGTGCAGGCCTCGTCGCCCACAGCAGGCTTGCCAGCCTTCCGGCCGGGACGGTGATCTTCGGCCCCGGCAAGGCGCCCGAGAACCTGCTCCTGCTCGTCGAGGGCAGCGTGCGTGTGCAGCAGACGGCCGAGGGCGGGCGCGAGGTGGTCCTCTACCGGGTCGGGGCGGGGGAGAGCTGCGTGCTGACCACCGCCTGCCTGCTCGGCTACGAGGGCTATCCCGCGGAAGGCATCGCCGAGACCGAGGTGAGGGCCGTGATGGTGCCGCGCGGCGCCTTCGAGGATCTCATCGTCCGGTCGGCCGCGTTCCGCCGCTTCGTCTTCGCCGCCTACGCCCGCCGGATCACCGACCTCATCCGGGTGATCGACGACATCGCCTTCCGGCGGATCGACGTGCGCCTGTCCCAGCGGCTTCTCGACCTCGCGGAAGCGGACGGAACCCTGCGGGTGACGCACCAGGAGCTCGCGCTCGAGCTCGGCACGGCGCGGGAGGTGGTCTCGCGCCAGCTCCACGAGTTCCAGCGCCGGGGCTGGGTCGCGCTCGGGCGCGCGCAGATCCGCCTCGTCGAGCCGTCGGCGCTGCGGCGCCTTGCGCGCGAGTGACTGCGCGCGATTGACCGCGGGCGACCGGCCGCGGGCGTGACTTAGTCACCGACGGCGCGCCGCGCGGCATGGGAGGAGGGGGCATCCCTGGGAGTAGGAGGAACCCTCATGACATCCAACGTAGGCAGCACCGACCGGATGGTCCGGCTGGTGATCGGCGCGCTGCTCGTCGTCCTGCCGCTGCTCGGCGTCTTCGGCACGGGTTGGCCGGTCTGGCTCTCGATCGTCGTCGGCCTCGTGCTCATCGGCACCGCGCTCGTGCGCACCTGCCCGGGCTATTCGATCCTCGGCATCCGCACCGACGAAGGAGGCCGGCCATGAAGCGGGGCATCATCGCAGCCGCCGCCGCCGCCTTCCTCGCCCTGCCGGCCGCGGCCGAGGAGGCGCCCGACCTCGTCACGGTCGTCACCGCCGCCGAGCCCCAGACCCAGCTCATGGCGATGGTGCTGACGGCGCAGGCCCTCGAGCAGGGGCATTCCGTCCACATGCTGCTCTGCGGGCCGGGCGGCGACCTCGCGCTCGTCGACGCGCCAGAGAGCGCGACCGCCGCCCAGCCGCCGCGCGACATGAGCCCGCAGGGGCTGATGCAGCGGATCATCGAGGGCGGGGCGACCGTCGAGGTCTGCGCCATCTATCCTCCGGGTGCGGGCCTCGATCCGGATGCGCTGATCGACGGCGTGGGCGTCGCCGAGCCGCCGGCGATGGCCCGGCGGATGATGGCCGCGACGGTCTGGTCCTTCTGACGGCACGAGCCTTCGCGCAACCCCGTCCCGAGGGCGGAGTCATGCGAGCGCCGGGGTCCGGCGCTCGCCTTCGTGCAGCCCGGCTGCGGCGGCGCCAGCCTGCGGCTGCGTGGCGCCGCCTGAAGCCCGATCTCTCGACGGATCGGCGCGGGCGAGCTCGAGCGGTGCGGCCACGCGGTCGCGCCGGCTCCGTGCCTGCGCGCAGGTGTCGGCGCGGGTTCGGCGGAACGGCCGCGCCTGTCCGCCCGTTATGCCTCTGCACGCAACTGCGAGAGGTCACGATGAGCGACAATCCCGACAAGGTCCCGCCCGAGGCGCCCGGTGCTGGCGAGAACATCTGCCGCAAGTGCGAGGGCACCGGACGGGTGGACGGCAAGCCCTGCCCCGAGTGCGGCGGCACCGGCAAGGTCGGCACTCCGGTCGGCGGCGCCTGACCGACCGGCCGCGGAGCCGGGCAGCGACCCTGCCCGCGCGCCGCGGCGATCCCCTTGTGGTGGCGATGTTTTCGACCGCTGGCGCGTGACATTCGGCCGGCGGCCGGATAGGATGCGCCTCCAACCGCAAGGGTCTTCCGACACATGGCCGAGCCAGCCCGTCTCCCCGAAGAATACGGCGCCGATTCCATCAAGGTCCTCAAGGGTCTTGAAGCCGTCCGCAAGCGGCCGGGAATGTACATCGGCGACACCGACGACGGGTCCGGCCTGCACCACATGGTCTACGAGGTCGTCGACAACGGCATCGACGAGGTCCTCGCCGGCCACGCCACCGTCGTCACGGTGATCCTCCACGCCGACAACTCGGTTTCCGTCGCCGACGACGGCCGCGGCATCCCGGTCGGCATCCACGAGGGCGAGGGGGTGTCGGCCGCCGAGGTCATCATGACCCAGCTCCACGCCGGCGGCAAGTTCGACCAGAACTCCTACAAGGTCTCGGGCGGCCTGCACGGCGTCGGCGTCTCCGTGGTCAACGCCCTGTCCGAATGGCTGGAGCTCCGCATCTGGCGCGACGGCTTCGAGCATTTCGTCCGCTTCGAGCGCGGCGAGACGGTCGAGCCGCTCAAGGTCGTCGGCCCCGCCGACGGGCGTCGCGGCACCCAGGTGCGCTTCCTCGCGTCGCTCGAGACCTTCTCGAACCTCGACTACAGCTTCAAGACCCTCGAGCACCGGCTGCGCGAGCTCGCCTTCCTGAATTCCGGCGTGAAGATCACCCTGCGCGACCAGCGCCACGCCGAGGTGCAGGAATCGGTCCTCGCCTACGAGGGCGGGGTGCGAGAATTCGTCCGCTACCTCGACCGCTCGAAGTCGCCGCTGATTAAGGAGCCGCTCCACATCACCGGCGAGCGCGACGGCATCGGCATCGAGGCCGCGCTCTGGTGGAACGACAGCTACCACGAGAACATGCTGCCCTTCACCAACAACATCCCGCAGCGCGACGGCGGCACGCATCTCGCGGGCTTCCGCGGCGCGCTGACGCGCACGATCAACCACTACGTCGCGACGAGCGGCGCGGCGAAGAAGGAGAAGGTGACGCTGTCGGGCGACGACGCGCGCGAGGGCCTGACCTGCGTCCTGTCGGTCAAGGTGCCCGACCCGAAATTCTCGTCGCAGACCAAGGACAAGCTCGTCTCCTCGGAGGTGCGCCCGGCGGTCGAGAGCCATATCGGCGAGAAGCTCGCCGAGTGGTTCGAGGAGAACCCGGCCGACGCGCGGATCGTCGTCGGCAAGATCGTCGAGGCGGCGCAGGCGCGCGAGGCGGCGCGCAAGGCGCGCGAACTCACCCGGCGCAAGACGGCGATGGACGTTGCCAACCTGCCCGGCAAGCTCGCCGACTGCCAGGAGAAGGACCCCGCCAAGGCCGAGCTCTTCCTCGTCGAGGGCGACAGCGCCGGCGGCTCGGCCAAGCAGGGCCGCCACCGGCAGAACCAGGCGGTCCTGCCGCTCCGGGGCAAGATCCTGAACGTGGAGCGGGCGCGCTTCGACCGGATGCTGACGAGCCAGGAGATCGGCACGCTGATCACGGCGCTCGGCACCGGCATCGGCCCGGACGAGTTCGACCTCGGCAAGCTGCGCTACCACAAGATCGTCATCATGACGGATGCCGACGTCGACGGCGCGCACATCCGCACGCTGCTGCTCACGTTCTTCTTCCGCCAGATGCCGCAGCTGATCGAGGCGGGGCATCTCTACATCGCCCAGCCGCCGCTCTACAAGGTGATGCGCGGCCGCTCGGAGGTCTATCTCAAGGATCACCCCGCGCTCGAGAGCTACCTGATCGACCAGGGCCTCGAAGGTGCCGCGCTGCGCCTCGGCGACGGCACCGTGATCGCCGGGCCCGATCTTGCCCGCGTCGTGGCCGAGGCGCGGGTGGTCAAGGCGACCCTCGACGGCTTCCCGCAGCAGTATTCGCGCCACGTCATCGAGCAGGCGACGATCGCCGGCGCGCTGGCGCCCGGGATGCTCGATGCCGAGCCGCAGGCTACGGCGGACCGCGTGGCTGCACGTCTCGACCTCATCGCGCCGGAATACGAGCGCGGCTGGCAGGGCCGTCCGACCCAGGACCGCGGCCTGCACCTGTGGCGCGTGCTGCGCGGCGTCGAGGAGGCCCGGGTGATCGACGGCTTCGCGCTGCGTTCGGCCGAGGCGCGTCGCCTCGCCGGGCTGACGGCGAGCCTGCAGGAGACCTACGGCCGCGTCGCGACGCTGGTCCGTCGCGACCGGGAGCAGGCGATCCACGCGCCGTCGGAACTGCTCGCGGCCGTCACCGGCGAAGGCGAGAAGGGCCTGACGCTGCAGCGCTACAAGGGCCTGGGCGAGATGAACCCCGACCAGCTCTGGGAGACGACCCTCGACCCCGAGGCCCGCACCCTGCTGCAGGTGCGGATCGAGCAACTCGACGAGGCCGACGAGGTCTTCACCAAGCTGATGGGCGACGAGGTCGAACCGCGGCGCGAGTTCATCCAGGCGAACGCGTTGAGCGTGGAGAACCTGGACGCCTGAGGCGGCCGCCGTTCCGGTTCCCCGGTTTTCGGCGGGAACGCCCGGCGGACCGCTGCACGGCAGGCTGGTGCGGCATCTTGCCTTGCCTGCGTCAACCTCAACCGTGCTCTACCTGCTGCCACTACAAAGCGGAGGAAGGTTCATGTGCTTCACGTGCGCACAGTCGGTCGCTCTCGGCGCCGCCGCCGATCACTGTCTCTGCGGGGCGCCGGAGACGCAAGCGGCCTTCCGGCGGATCGAGGCGGATCTGACGCGACGAGCCCTCATCGGCGGCACGGCGGCAATTCTGGGCCTCTTCGCCGGGTTCGGGCTGGCGCCGAGGGAGGTTTGGCCGCAAGAGCCGGGGCGTCCGCTCCTTCTCACCAATCTGCGCCTCTTCGACGGTGACAGCACGACGATCCGCGAAGGCATCGACGTTCTGATCGAGGGCTCGCGCATCGCGGCGCTGCCGAGAGAGGGCGATGGCCCAGACGAGGCTCAGCGGATCGACTGCGGCGGCCGCACGGTGCTGCCAGGGCTGATCGACGCGCATTGGCATGCGACGCTCTGCGCGGTGAACCAGCTCGTCGCGCTCACGGGCGATCCTGCGCTCGTGCACCTGATTGCGGGCCAGCAGGCGGGGGCGACCCTGATGCGCGGCTTCACCACCGTTCGGGACGTGGGCGGACCTGCCTTCGGGCTCAAGACCGCGGTCGACCGGGGGATCGTCGCCGGTCCCCGCATTTTCCCTTCCGGCGCGATGATCTCGCAGACGGCCGGCCACGGCGACTTCCGTCTGCTCAACGAGGTGCCGCGGATGCCCGGCACGCCGGCGAGCCACATCGAGCAGCAGGGCGTGGCAGCCATCGCCGACGGTGCCGACATGGTGTTGCGCGCAGCCCGCGAGCAACTCATGAAGGGCGCGAGCCAGATCAAGATCATGGCGGGCGGCGGGGTCTCCTCCCTCTACGACCCGCTCGACGCGACTCAGTTCACCCTGGCGGAGATGCGGGCGGCCGTCGCGGCGGCAGAGGACTGGGGCACGTATGTCTGCGCCCACGTCTACACGCCGGGCGGCATCCGGCGGTCCATCGAGGCAGGCGTCAAATCCATCGAGCATGGCCAACTCGCTGACGAGGAGACGGCGATGCTGATGGCCGACAACGACGTTTGGTGGTCGATCCAGCCTTTCCTCGACGACGAGGATGCAAACCCCAAGCCTGACCCGATCCAGCGCGCCAAGCAGATCGAGGTGGCGCAAGGCACCGAACGCGCCTTCGAGCTCGCTGACCGGCACGGCGTGAAGCTCGCGTTCGGGACCGACATCCTCTTCAATGCCGCCGGCACCGCCAGCCAGGGCCGCCAACTCGCGAAGTTCGCCCGCTTCATGTCGCCGCTCGAGGCGCTACGGACCGCGACCGGCGCGGCCGGAGAGCTTCTTGCGCTCTCCGGGGCACGGGCACCCTATCCGGGGCGGCTCGGCGTGATTGCCGAAGGCGCCCTGGCGGATCTCCTGGTGGTCGATGGGGATCCCGAGGCGGAGCTCGACTGGCTTGACGATCCGCAATCGACGTTGCGCCTCATCATGAAGGACGGGCGCATCGCCAAGAACACGCTCTGAAGGAGACGAACGCGATGGGACGGAGTTCTGCATGGCGCCTTCTTGGCGCGGCCCTTCTCATTGTTAGCCTCGCCGCTCCGGCCGTGGCGCAAGAGCGGCCGGAGAACGTCCTCCAGGTTACGCCCTATCTATGGTTCACGGGGTCCGGTGGCACCTTCCGGCCCTTCGAAGGCGGCCCGACGCTGGAGGTGGACAACTCCTTCTCCGATCTGCTCGGGGATCTTGACGCGGCCTTCTTCGTCTCGGGCCTCGTCCGGTCGGGGCGCTTCGTCCTGATCGGCGATTTCAGCTATGCCTCCGTCTCGCGGGACGGCACGGTCCCCGTACCCGGCTTCGGGCCCGCCCCTGCCGAGGGAAGGCTGAGGCAGACCTCCTTCACCCTCGCAAGCGGCTATCGGGTGGTGGACGCGGCCCAGGGGACGCTCGACCTGCTCGCGGGCGCCCGGGCCTGGTGGGTTCGGGCGGATGTCGACCTGGCCGGGGTCATACAGCGGTCGCCGCGCCTCGATTTCGTGGATCCCATCATCGCGGCGCGCGGAAACGTGTCGATCGCGCCTGGCTGGTCGGCCATCGGCTACGCCGATATCGGCGGGTTCGGGGCGGGATCGGAGTCGACCTACCAGGTGCTCGGCAGTATCAACTTCCGGGCCGCGGAGAGGGTGTTCCTGTCGGCCGGTTATCGCCATCTTGCCGTGGATTACCGAGATGGCGGAACGCGGGTCGACATGCAGATGAGCGGCCCCTTGATCGGAGCGACGCTGCGCTTCTGAACGTGGGGCTGCCCGAACGGGTCGGGCTCTCGCCGGTTTCTGCAGAACTTCATATGGTTGGCGCCACGCCTACGGCAGCCAACGCGCCGTGCGCCGGCGGGTGTAGCGCGACAATCTGGATGATTTGAGCGCGACGACCAGGATGAGGAGCGAGGGCGTCGCGGCGGGGTGGAGCATCGCGGTGACGGGCGCCGCGAGCAAGGCTTTTCGCATCGTGATTGTCGCGGAGCGTCAATCAGGGAGGGTCTTGATTGTCGC
>SKOX01000220.1 GCA_007119835.1 Paracoccaceae bacterium | reverse complement strand
GGGCGGGGGCGCCGGAGCCCGGAGCCGGCGCCACCACATCCGGCGGGGTTCCCTGGCTTCGCTGCCGGTCGCGCGGGTGACAGCGCGAGCGGATCGCCAGTGCGCGGGGCGAACGCTGCTGAGGCTCGGATGCGGCGTCGGGATGGTCTCCGGGCTGTCTCTCTGCGCGTCAGCGCCCGAAGCAGGTGACCGATTAATGGGCACCGCCTCCTCAGCAGGCAAAAATATGCTTGACGCGACGGCAGGCGCCGCTGGTTAATGCATCCGCGAGCGAGGACGCTGCCGGCGCCACCTAGGCGGGTGCGGCCTCAGCTGCTCGCGCAACGAGAAGAACCCAATCCCGACAGGAGCTCCTGCCCATGCCGAGACGTTTCCGCCTCATCCCGTCGCTACTGCTCGCAACGACCGCCCTCTCCCTGCCGCTGGCAGCCGCGGCCGACGAGCGCGTGCTCAGGATCGGCATGACCGCGGCGGACATCCCGCGCACGCTCGGCCAGCCGGACCAGGGCTTTGAAGGCAACCGCTTCACGGGCATTCCGATCTACGACTCGCTGACCCAATGGGACCTCTCCAAGGAGGACGAGCCCTCGGTGGTGATCCCCGGCCTCGCCACCGACTGGCAGGTCGACGAGGAGGACACCACCCGCTGGGTCTTCACCCTGCGCGAGGGAGTGACCTTCCACGACGGCTCGCCCTTCAACGCCGAGGCCGTCGTGTGGAACGTGCAGAAGGTGCTCGACGAGGAGGCCGAGCATTACGACGCGAGCCAGGTCGGCGTCACCGCCTCGCGCATGCCGACGCTGCGCTCGGCGGAGGCGATCGACGAATACACCGTCGCGCTGCATACCTCCGAACCGGACAGCTTCCTGCCGATCAACCTCACCAACCTGTTCATGGCCTCGCCCTTGCACTGGCAGGCGAAGTTCGAAGAGACCGGCGATGCCGAGTCCGCCTGGGCCGCCTTCGCCGCCGACCCGTCCGGCTCCGGGCCCTTCCGGGTCACGAGCTTCACCCCGCGCGAGCGGCTCGAGCTCGCGCCGAACGAGGACTACTGGGACGAGGACCGCACGCCCGAGCTCGACCAGGTCGTGCTCTACCCGATGCCGGAGGCGAACGCCCGGACGGCCGCGCTCCTTTCGGGCCAGGTCGACTGGATCGAGGCGCCGTCGCCGGACGCGATCCCGGAGATGGAGGCGCGCGGCTTCGTCGTCTACTCGAATCCCCAGCCGCATGTCTGGCCCTGGCAGCTGTCGTTCCTGGACGACTCGCCGTGGCTCGACCGGCGCGTGCGTCACGCCGCCAACCTGTGCGCCAATCGCGAGGAGCTGCAGATCCTGCTCGGCGGTCTCATGGGCATTCCGGTCGGCACGGTCGGCCCCGACCACCCCTGGTGGGGCAACCCTGAGTTCGAGATCCGCTACGATCCCGACGCCGCGCGTGCGCTGATGGAGGAAGCCGGCTTCTCCTCCGACAATCCCGTTCGGGTCAAGGTGCAGACCTCGGCCTCGGGCTCCGGCCAGATGCAGCCCATTCCGATGAACGAGTACCTCCAGCAGAACCTGCGCGAGTGCTACTTCGACGTCGAGCTCGACGTGATCGAGTGGAACACGCTGTTCACCAACTGGCGCCGCGGCGCCGACGATCCTTCGGCGAACGGTGCGAACGCAATCAACGTGACGTTCGCGGCGATGGATCCCTTCTTCGCCATGGTGCGCTTCACCTCGACGGGCGCGTTCCCGCCGGTGTCGAACAACTGGGGCTACTTCGGCGACGACGAGTTCGACCAGCTGATCGCGGACGCCCGCACCACCTTCGACGAGAAGGGCCGCAACGAGGCGCTGGCCCGTCTGCACAAGCGCATCGTCGAGGAGGCGCCGTTCGTCTGGGTCGCGCACGACGTCGGCCCCCGGGCGATGGCGCCCCGCGTGCAGGGCGTCGTCCAGCCACGGAGCTGGTTCATCGACATCGCGACGATGACCGTCGAGTGATCCTCCCGGCCCCGGCCTGCCCGCCGGGGCCGTCGCCACGCTCCGGCGGCTGCGCCGGGGCGGCCTGTTCCTGCCCGTACCGGAGCCTGCGATGCTGAGCTACGCGCTGCGCCGCATCATCTACACTGCGCCCGTGTTGCTCGGCGTGGCAGTCGTCTGCTTTGCGCTGGTGCATCTCGCGCCGGGCGACCCGCTGATCTCGATCCTGCCCGCGGACGCCTCGGTCGAGCTCGAGGAGCGGCTGCGCGCCCTCTACGGCTTCGACCGCTCTTACGTCGAACAGTTCTTCCTGTGGCTCGGCCGGGCGCTGCAGGGCGACCTCGGCACCTCGATCGCCAGCGGCAGGCCGGTGACGACCGAGGTGTTCCGCGCGGTCGGCAACACGCTGACCCTGGCCGCGGTCGCCACGCTCATCGGCTTCGTGCTCGGCTGCCTCTTCGGCTTCGTCGCCGGCTACTTCGCCAACTCGCCGGCCGACAAGGCGGCGTCGGCGGCGGCCGTCTTCGGCGTCTCGGTGCCGCATTACTGGCTCGGCATGGTGCTCGTCATCATCTTCTCGGCCCAGCTCGGGTGGCTGCCCGCCACGGGGGCGGGCCCCGGCGGCTCGGCCCAGTGGCGCTTCGACGCCGAGCATCTAAGCTACATGATCCTGCCCGCGCTGACGATGTCGGTGATCCCGATGGGCATCATCGCCCGCACGGTGCGCGCGCTCGTCGCCGACATCCTCGCCCAGGAATTCGTCATCGGCCTGCGCGCGCGCGGCCTCTCCGAATTCGGCGTGTTCCTCCACGTCGTCAAGAACACCGCCCCCACCGCCCTCGCGGTGATGGGCGTGCAGCTCGGCTACCTGCTCGGCGGCTCGATCCTGATCGAGACGGTGTTCTCCTGGCCGGGAACCGGGCTCCTGCTCAACTCCGCGATCTTCCAGCGCGACCTGCCGCTCCTGCAGGGCACGATCCTCGTCCTCGCGCTCTTCTTCGTGATCCTCAACCTCGTCGTCGACGTGCTGCAGACCGCGCTCGACCCCCGGATCAGGAGGTAAGGCCATGGTCGACGCCACCCAGACCGCCACGGCACCGCTCGACCCCGTCGCCGCGCCGGTCCGCTCCGAGGGCTACTGGCGCTCGGTCTGGCGCCGGCTGCGCCGCGACAAGGTCGCGATGACCGCAGGCGGCGTCCTGCTGTTCATCCTGTCGCTGGCAGTGTTCGCCCCCTGGATCGCGCCCCAGGACCCGCTGCACGGCACCATGCTGATGCGTCTGCGCCCGATCGGCACCGAAGGCCACATCCTCGGCACCGACGAGCTCGGCCGCGACATGCTCTCCCGCCTGATCTGGGGCGGCCGCCTGTCGCTGCTGATGGGGGTCACCCCGGTGATCTTCGCCTTCTTCATCGGCTCTGCGATCGGCATCACGGCCGGATACGCCGGCGGCATCGTCAACACGCTGATCATGCGCACCGTCGACGTCTTCTACGCCTTCCCCTCGGTGCTGCTCGCCGTCGCCCTCTCCGGCGCCCTCGGCGCGGGGCTCGGCAACGCGCTCCTGTCGCTTACCGTCGTCTTCATCCCGCCGATCGCCCGCGTGGCCGAAAGCGTCACCACCCGCCTGCGCTCGTCCGACTTCATCGAGGCCGCCCGCGCCTCCGGCGCGTCCGCGCTGACCATCGTCCGCGTCCACGTCCTCGGCAACGTGCTCGGGCCGATCTTCGTCTACGCGACCTCGCTGATCGCCGTGTCGATGATCCTCGCCTCCGGCCTCTCGTTCCTCGGCCTGGGCGTGCGGCCGCCCAACCCGGAGTGGGGCCTGATGCTCAACACGCTGAGGACCGCGATCTACGTCCAGCCGTGGGTGGCCGCGCTGCCCGGCATGATGATCTTCGCCGTATCGATCTCCTT
This sequence comes from Paracoccaceae bacterium, assembly GCA_007119835.1. Taxonomy (GTDB): domain Bacteria; phylum Pseudomonadota; class Alphaproteobacteria; order Rhodobacterales; family Rhodobacteraceae; genus Amaricoccus. The sequence goes on along the minus strand of SKOX01000220.1, from coordinate 4,535 downwards.
CAACCTGCTGTCGGACGGCCTGCGTTCGGCCATGGAGGTGCGCGCATGAGCCCGCCCGACACGTCGCGCGCCGACTCAGCCCGCCCGTTGAACGGGGCCGGCGAGGCGCTCCTGACCGTGCGGGGCCTGAAGAAGTACTTCCCCATCCGCGGCGGCATCCTCAACCGCGCCGTCAAGCGGGTTCATGCCGTCGACGACGTCGACCTCGAGGTGATGCGCGGCGAGACCCTGGGCGTCGTCGGCGAGTCGGGCTGCGGCAAGTCCACCACCGCTCGCCTGCTCATGGAGCTGATCGAGCCCGACGAGGGCGAGCTGATCTTCGACGGGTGCAAGGTCGGCTCGCGCGAGCTGCCGCTGAAGGAGTACCGCCGCCAGGTGCAGATGGTGTTCCAGGACAGCTACTCGTCGCTCAACCCGCGCCTGACCATCGAGGACTCGATCGCCTTCGGCGCCCAGGTCCACGGCACCCCGAAGCGGGAGGCGCTGGCCCGGACCCACGACCTTCTCGCGCGGGTCGGCCTCGACCCCGCGCGCTTCGCCGGCCGCTACCCGCACGAGCTCTCCGGCGGCCAGCGTCAGCGCGTCAACATCGCCCGGGCGCTGGCGCTGCGGCCCCGCGTCATCATCCTCGACGAGGCGGTCTCCGCCCTCGACAAGTCGGTCGAGGCCCAGGTGCTCAACCTGCTCACCGACCTCAAGGCGGAGTTCGGCCTCACCTACGTGTTCATCTCCCACGACCTCAACGTCGTGCGCTTCGTCTCCGACCGCGTCCTCGTCATGTATCTCGGCAAGGTGGTCGAGCTCGGCGAGGCCGAGCGCGTCTACACCCACCCCCAGCACCCCTACACCGCGGCGCTGCTCTCCTCGATGCCCTCGATGGACCCCGACCACCGCACCGAGGAGCCGCCGCTCGCCGGCGACCCGCCGAACCCGATCGACCCGCCCACCGGCTGCCGCTTCCACACCCGCTGCCCGAGCATACGCCCCTTCTGCGCCACCAGGGAGCCGCCGCTCGCCGACGTCGAGCGCGACCATGCGGTCGCCTGCCACGCCCGCGTCCCCGCGTCGGGCTACCACGACGACGCCGCCGCCGTGCCCGACCCGGAGAAGATCACCGCATGACAGACCCTTACGTCCGGATCCGCGACCTCGGCGTCACCTTTACCGGCGGCGCGAAGCCCGTGCGCGCCGTCGGCGGTGTCTCCCTCGACATCCGCGAGGGCGAGGCCGTCGCGCTCATCGGCGAGTCGGGCTCGGGCAAGTCCGTGACCATGCGCGCGATCATGCGCCTCAACCCCGAAAAGCGCTCGAGGATCGAGGGTTCGATCCACGTCGGCGGCCACGACGTCATGAAGCTCGGGGCCCGCCGGCTCGCCCGCTTCCGCGGCGCCGAGGTGGCGATGATCTTCCAGGAGCCGCTGCTTGCCCTCGACCCGGTCTACACGCTCGGCGCCCAGATCACGGAGTCGATCCGCCGCCACGAGCCCGTCAGCCGCGCCGAGGCCCGCGCACGTGCGCTGCAACTCTTCGAGCGCGTCCGCATCCCGTCGCCGGAGCGCCGGCTCGACAGCTACCCGCACGAGATGTCGGGCGGCATGCGCCAGCGCGCGATGATCGCGCTCGCGCTCGCGTGCCGGCCGAAGCTGCTCCTCGCCGACGAGCCCACGACCGCGCTCGACGCCACGGTGCAGATCCAGGTGCTCCTGCTCCTGCGCGAGCTGCAGCGCGACCTTGGCCTTTCCATCATCTTCGTGACCCACGATATCGGCGCCGCCGTCGAGGTCGCCGACCGCATCGCGGTGATGTATGCCGGCCGCATTGTCGAGGAGGCGAGCGCTCGCGACCTCATGCGCGCGCCCCGCCACCCCTACACCATCGGCCTCTTGAAGAGCCGCGCGCACGGCGCGATGGTCAAGGGCGCGCGGCTCGACACCATCCCGGGGGCACCACCCGACCTCGCCAACCTGCCAGCCGGCTGCGCCTTCGCGCCGCGCTGCTTCCTCGCCGCCGACAGCTGCCGCCGGGACGATCCGCCGCCCCTCGTCGCGCTCGACGGCGGCCGTACCGCCCGCTGTCTCCGCGTCGAGCATACCCACCCCGACGCCATAGGCACGCCGGCGCACTAGGCCCGTCGGGCCGGCAAGCCGCCAGTCGCGCCTGCGGGGGGCGCAGGACCCGTCCGGGCGTCAACCCGGATCGAGGCGCTTCTTTGCGGCGTTGAGCAGCGCCGCCAGCGCAGGCGAGCCGCCGAGATCGGGGTGAACCTTCCGCATCAGCCGGCGATACGCCGCCCGCACGTCCTCGAGGCTCGCTCCGGGCTCGAGCCCCAGCATCCGGTAGGCATCCTCTTCGCTCATCGTCCCGGGATCGGGCGGCGGCTCCGCGCCATCGGTCTCGACCCCGCGCCGCTCGAGATAGGCCGCCAGCAGCGCGAGCGTCTCCTCGTCCCCCTCCGCCTCGGCCTCGTCGAAGAAGGCCCGGAGCTCGTCCGCGTCGAGGTCCGACAGACGCCGGCCGGCGAAGGTCCCTGCCAGCACCTCCCCATCCATCTCCCCGGTGTCGTGGTCGAGCGTCATCGCCAGGGCCTCGGTCCGCGCCTCCGACTGCCGCCCCGGCGTCGGCCGCGCCCTCAGCCCTCCGACCAGCGGCCTGAGGAGCGCCATCGCGATGCCGGCAAGCCCCAGGGCGATCGGTGCCTGCCGCGCCAGCAACGCCCAGACCGCGCCCGCCGCCGCGACGATCCCGAGCCCGATCCTCACCGCCACAAGCGTTCCCTGCGGCATCATGCGCTGCGAGGAAAGGCCGATCACGGCGATGAGAAGCGCCACGAAGAGCGCGGCGAGGACTACGTTCATTTTCCGAGATCTGCGAGAAGCATGCGCGCCGAGGCCGTGCCCGAGGCCTCCAGCGCCGCCCGTCCGCCGGCGGCATAGGTCGCGACCGCCCCGAGAAGTGCCCGAAGCTCGTCCGCCGCCGACCGATCGAACGGCAGCAGGACGCCCCGGGTCAGGCGGGCGATCTCGCGAAACGCCCGCTCCGCCGCCGGATCGCGCCCTTCGAGGAACATGAAGGCACGCGTCCCCTTCATCGCGAGCTTTCCCGCCTTGTCGCAGAGCCGGTCGATGTCCTCCTCCATCGCGTCGCCGACGAAGGCCATCGCCGCGACGGGCGACTTTGCCGCCTCGGCCGCGACGTGGTCGAGGATCTTTCCGATCTGCGTCAGACCGCCATGGCACTCGATCCGAACCATCATCCGCCTGAGCGCCTCGGCTTCCTCGATCCACTTCGATGCCCGCGCCTCGCCCTGTCCGCGATAGTAGGCGAGCTGGACCGCGAGCCCGCCCGCTGTGTCTGCCGCGCGGAAGAGCTCTGCCTGCAGATCGCAGGCGGCGTCCCAGCTCGGCTGCCGGCTCATCGTGGCGTCGAGCGCGAAGACGAGCCGCCCTCGCGGTTCGCCGCCGCCGGCTTCCTTCCTCGGCGCCACGGCCTTGGCCATCGACACGAAGGCTTCGATGTCGCGCCGCGTCGAGCGGGCCCTCTCGGGTCCGATCCGGTTCCTGGGTTCGAGATCGCTACGCTCTGCCATTGCGGCCTCCCGACCCAGAACTTGGATGCATGAGGCGCTTTTGCAATCCCTTTGAAGACGCGCCCGAACGTCGCCGGGGGCAGAGATTGCCTCCAGCCCGACGCTCTGCGATGGTGTCGTCAGGCGCCGGGCGGGCGCTGCGGGCGGGATGGTGTGGCATGGGCTTGCGCGGGTTTGCGGTCGGCGTGGTGCTAGGCTCGACGCTGGCCGCGGCGGGTGCCGCGGCTGAACTCAGGGGGCACGGCGGCGCGATCCGCGCTCTGGCGGTCGACCCGTCGGGACAGGTGCTCACCGGCTCGTTCGACACCCGCGCAATCCTCTGGGATCCGGCGACGGGCGCTGCGGAGCAGGTGATGCGGCTCCACGAGGGCAGCGTCACGGCGGTCGCCTTCCTGCCCGACGGCGGCCTCGTGACCGGCGGCCAGGAAGGCCGCATCGCCGTCTGGCGGAGCGGAGAGACCGACCCGGAGGTGGTCTTCGAGGTCCATGCCGGCCCGGTGACGGCGCTGGCGGTGACGGCGGACGGTGACCGCATCGCATCGAGCGCCTGGGACGGCACGGCGCAGATCACGGGGGTCGGCGGCGCTCCGACACTGGTCCTCGATGGCCACGACGACAACGTGAACGGCGTGGCCTTCCGGCCGGACGGCGGTCTCGTGACGGCGGGGTACGACGGGCAGCTGAGGCTCTGGACGCCGGATGGCCGGGCAGAGGGGGTCATTTCGGCGGGCGTGCCGCTCAACGCGCTGGCCGTGACGCCGGACGGCTCGATCTGGGTTGTTGCCGCGGACGGCACGCTCCGGGCCTTCGACCCGCGCGGCGTCCCGGCCGGCACCGTCGCACTCAGCGAGGCGCCGCTCGTGGCGCTCGCCGTCGCAGCCGACGGGTTCGCGGTCGCGGCGGGGGCGATCGACGGCACGGTGGTGGTGGTCGATGCCGCGACGCTCGC
>SKOX01000295.1 GCA_007119835.1 Paracoccaceae bacterium | reverse complement strand
CCAACGAACCCCTCGCCACCATCCGCCATCACAGCCTCCTTCCAAACCACCGGAAGGAGGCGCGCTGCTACGCGGCCAAGCCGGAACCCGCGAAATCAATGGGGCGGAGACGGCGCTTACGATCCGCCGTGATGTCATTCGACACCCGCCGGGGCGGCTGATGGCCAAAGGCGAACCTGCGCGGGCATCTAACATGCTCAGCCCTTGCACAGGCAGGCTGACGACGTTCTGCCGCGGAGCATCCGCCAAGCGCGGCCGGCGGCGCAGACAGCTCCTGCTCTGTCAGTTCCCCGGCGGCGATACTGGCTCTATGCCGTAGTAGTGCAGAAACCTGTTCAGTGTGCAGCGGATGATTGGCTCATAGTCATCCGGCGCTGCCATGCGGTAGACGAATTTCCGAATTCCAATGTAGACGATGCCGCCGTGCAGGTCCCAGATGTCCTCGAGTACGGGACGGTGAGGAGAACGCGCGGCAGTTTCGATCTCGATGAGAATGGGCCTCAGGATGAGGGTGGAGAGGTGCTCAAGGTAGCGCCGGTTCAGATCGGCGCCAGCGAGGCCCGAGAACATAAATATCCTCATCCACTCGTAGCTGAAGATGGCAGCAGCATATTCCGTGTAGAACTGATGCAGGCGGCCACCGAGCGGCCGAGTGCGGTCGCGGATGAGTTCGGGCCACTCCGGCGAGATTCGGTCAAGGTAGAGCCTGTTATAAACCGCCTCAATAAGCTCGCCCTTGGTGTTGAAGTAGGCGTAGAGCAGCGACTGAGTGATGCCCAGTCGGGCGGAAAGATCGCGAGTCGTACCGTCCAGCCCAGCCTCGGCGAAATAGGCACTCGCCCCCTCGACAATCTGTTCCCGCCGCAGCGCCGGCGAGAGGCGTCTTCTCTTGGGCGCCTTGGCGTTTTCGCTTTGCACCGGCGTCAACTCGCTTTGGGCCCTAACCTTATTGCGGTGCATCATTTCTAAGCGGAAGTTTTCTGTTGCGGGACCATGCCCTACAGCTTAATGAACAAATGATCAATAAGGGTCGCGCCTCATTGCATAAGGGAAGCGGCAGGGGGAGGAACTCGTTATGAAGGCGACCCGCGTCGGATATTGGCGCGCCGACAGCGTCGAGGCGGCGCTCGGCGCGCTTCGGAGTGCAGCCGGTTCGGCTCAGCTCCTTGCCGGCGGCCAAAGCCTCGTTGCCTCGCTGAACCTGAGGCTGGCCGACGAGACGAACCTTATCGACATCAACGGGCTGACCGAGCTCGAGGGAGTATCGGATGAGGGCGACCGCATCCGTGTCGGCGCCCTGACGCGCCACCGCACCCTCGAGACCGCGCCACTCGTGGCGTCGTCGGCGCCCGCGCTTGCCGAGGCGGCGGTCCTGATCGCGCACGCCGCGATTCGCACCCGCGGGACGCTCGGTGGATCGCTCGCTTATGCCGACCCGGCGGCCGAATTGCCCGCCTGCATGGTCGCGCTCGAGGCCGACATCGTGGCGCGCTCCGCCGACGACCGCCGGCGCATCCCGGCCGAAAGCTTTTTTGAGGGCCTGTTTCAGACTGCGCTCGCGGAGGACGAGATGATCGAGGCCGTTGAGGTGCCGAAAGCTGGCCCCTTGGAGCGGCAGGTCGTGCTTGAGCTCGCGCGGCGCTCCGGAGACTATGCGATGGTGGGCCTCGTGCTCCGGGCTGACGTAGAGGGTCACGCCCTCGCGCGCTCACGGATCGCATACTTCGGGCTCGGCGCGGTGCCGGTGCTGGCGCGAGGGGCAATGTCGGCGCTCGAGGCGGGGGATCTCGACGCAGCAGTCGCGGCGCTCGCGCAGGATCTCGATCCGCCGTCTGACCTCCACGCCTCGGCAGAGTACCGTCTACATCTGGCTGGAGTCCTGTTGCGGCGTGCGGTGGCGCGGGCCCGCGCAGAGGGAGGATCTACATGAACGCCGAAGGCATGTTCCGCCGGCAGGTGGAGGTCGCCCTGACCGTCAACGGTGAGCCGGTGGAGGCGCGAGTAGACGCGGGCAAGCATTTGGTCGACTTCCTGAGGCTGGATCTCGGGCTCACCGGCTCTCACGCCGGCTGCGAGCACGGCGTCTGCGGGGCGTGTACCATCCGGGTAAACGGCGAGATCGTTCGCGGGTGCTTGGTGCTGACAGCTCAACTCGACGGCGCCGAGGTCTGGACGGTCGAGGGTGTCTCAGAGACAGGCGAGATGCGCGCGCTGCAGGACGCCTTCGTCCAGCGGAACGCCCTTCAGTGCGGGTTCTGCACGCCGGGGATGCTGTTCGCCGCCGCCGAACTCGTGGAGCGAGGCGGCCGCCCGAGCCGTGAGGAGATCCGGGAGCATATGTCCGGCAACTACTGCAGATGCACAGGCTACGAAGCGATCATCGACGCAATCGAGCAGGTGACCAGTGACCAGGAGGGGGCGCGATGAGGCTCGACTGGGGCAATCCAGACCGCCCAAACAGCTATATCGGCCGCTCCGTGCCGCGACCGAACGCGGCACGCCTTGTGGAAGGCCGCGGCCGCTATGTCGACGACATCGTGCTCCCCCGGATGCTGCACGTGGCCTTTGTCCGCTCCCCACATGCCCATGCCCGGATCTTGCGCATCGCCACGGACGAAGCGCAGAGTGCGAAGGGAGTGCGCCGTGTATTCACCGGGGCGGATCTCTGCGACGTCTGCTCGCCTTGGGTCGCCGTGCTCGCGCATCTTAAGGGAATAAAGTCTGCGCCGCAGCACCCCATCGCTGTGGAGCGGGCGACCTGGACCGGCGAGCCAGTGGCCGCCGTCGTAGCCGAGACTCGCGCCGCTGCCGAGGACGGGGCGGCGCTCGTGGACGTCGATTACGAGGTGCTTCCTGCGGTTGTTGACATGGAGACGGCGCTCGACCCGGCGACACCGCTAATCCATCCTGACCTGGGGGACAATCTCACCTTCCAGCGCCTGCATGAGAAGGGCGATGTCGACGCGATCTTTTCCGCCGCGTCGCATGTCGTCGAGGCTACTTTCCGAACGGGTCGGCACACTGGTGTCTGCCTTGAGCCGCGCTCGATCCTCGCCGAATGGAACCCCGGCGAGCGCCAGCTCACGGTTTACCACTCGACCCAAGCGCCGCACATGATGCAGTCTGTGCTCGCCAAGCATCTCGACCTGCCCGAGAGCCGGGTGCGGGTCATCTGCGGCGATGTCGGTGGCTCCTACGGGATCAAGGTGCATGTCTATCCCGACGAGGTGGCGACCGCGGCCATCGCAAGGGTCATGGGCCGGCCGATCAAGTTCATTGCCGATCGAACCGAGTCTTTTGCGACTGACATACACGCGCGCGATCACCGGATCACGGGACGGATCGCGGTGGACGAAAACGGCAAGATCCTCGCGATCGACATAGACGACCTGACCGGGATCGGCCCCTATTCCGTCTATCCGCGGACGAGCGCGATCGAGGGCAACCAAGTTGTGAACCTCTGTGGCGGGCCGTACGACTTCCAGACCTATCGCGCCCAGACGACGGTGGTGCTACAGAACAAGACGCCGACCTGCCAGTACCGTGCCGTCGGTCACCCGATCGCCTGCGCGGTGACCGAGGGGCTCGTTGACATGGCTGCGGAGAAGGTCGGTCTCGACCCGGTCGAGATGCGAAGGCGAAACCTCATCGCTGACGACGCCTACCCCTACACCTCTGCAGCGGGCATGAAGTTCGAGGCGCTGTCGCACCACCGTTCCCTCGAGAAGCTGGTCGCGCTCATGGATTACAAGGGTCTGAGGGCGGAGCAGGCGCAACTCCGCGAGCGGGGCGTCTACCGTGGCATTGGCATTGCGAGCTTCATTGAGCTGACCAATCCAAGCCCCTTCATGTACGGCATCGGCGGCGCCCGGATCTCGGCGCAGGACGGATGCACGGTTCGCATGGATCCCGACGGCAGCGTCGTCGCCCTCTCGGGCGTCACGGAGCAGGGCCAGGGCACGGAGGCCATCCTCGCACAGATCGTGGCGGAAGCGGTTGGGGTTGAGGTAGGCGAAGTTCGCATCATCACCGGCGACACCCAGACCACCCCCTATGGCGGCGGCACCTGGGCCTCACGCGGCGCAGGCATTGGCGGAGAAGCGGCGCTCCAAGCGGGCCTCGCGCTCCGCGCTAACATCCTTGAGGTGGCTGGCGCCATGCTGCAGGCGAAGGCCGACACGCTCGACATCAGGGCCGGAAGGATTGTCGACAGCAACGGCGGGATCGAGCGCATGGATCTCGCCGAGCTCGGCCGCATCGTCTACTTTCGCGGCGACACGCTCCCGCGGGAGCTGTCGCGCGAGATGGTCGCGACGCGTCACTACATCACCAGCGAATACGCCTTCGCCTTTACCAACGGCGTGCAGGCGAGCTGGCTGGAGGTCGATGTCGAGACGGGCTTCGTTAAGCTCCTCAAGCACTGGTGCGTTGAAGATTGCGGCCGCATCATTAACCCGATGCTCGTCGACGAGCAAATTCGCGGCGGTATCGTCCAAGGGATCGGCGGCGCGCTCTACGAAGAATGCCTCTACGACGGTGACGGTCAGCTCCTGAACGCCAACATGGCCGACTACCTCGTGCCGATGGCGGCTGAGATGCCCGACATGGTCGTGGGCCATGTCGAGACGCCGACCGCCGAGTCTGCGCTCGGCGCCAAGGGGGCGGGCGAGGCCGGGACGGCCGGCGCGCCTGGTGCCGTGATGAACGGCATCAACGACGCGCTGCGCCCGCTCGGGGCGCGCCTGACCGAGATGCCCTTCACGCCCGAGCGCGTGCTCAGGGCGCTGGGGAAGCTTACCAAGTGAACAAGAAGACGATGGGAGGAACCAGAAAGATGAAACTTAGAAGGACGTTGCTCGGAACCGCGTTCGCAACCTGTCTCGTGGCTGGATCAGCCTTGGCTCAGGAGACGATCACCGTCAACATCGGCTCGAGCCATCCAGAACAGAACATCTGGGCCTGGGCAATGAAGAACGTCTTCCAGCCCGAGGTCGACCGCATCCTCGAGGACGCGGGCGGCAACTACCAGATTAACTGGCTCGAGCATTACGGCGGTACGCTCTATCGCTTCACCGACACCCGCGAAGCGGTGCGGGACGGCATCGTCGATGTCGGCATGGTGGGCACGGTCTGGGAGGTGTCAGACATGCCACTCCAGAACGTGACCTATTATACGCCCTTCGCCACCTCCGACCACGAAATGCTGATCGAGATCTTCGACAAGTTGACCGAGGAACTGCCGGAGCTGCGCGACAGCTGGGCTGAGCAGAACATGATCCACTTGTCATCGCTGATCACCGACAGCTACGATGTCTACGGCAACTTTGAGATGAACGCCCTCGCCGACCTCCGGAACCGTCGGATCAACGCTCCGGGCACCTCGGCAAACTGGCTGCAGGGAACTCGCGCGACTCCTCTCGAGGGCGGGCTCACGACCTATTACACCGATATTCAGACCGGCGTTTCGGAAGGTGCACTTTCCTTCGCGAGCGGGATCTATCCTGCGCGCATTCATGAGGTGGCGCCCCATCTGACGCGGGTCGACATTGGCGCGATGTATTTTGGTGGCGTGGCGGCCAACCTCAACTTTTTCGACAGGCTTCCTGAGGAGGTCCAGCAGGCCTTCCGCGAGGCCGGACGCGAGACCTCAAGGCGCCATGGTACCCACGTCACCGAGATGGCAGAAACAGCGCTTCAAAACATGCAGGAGGAGGGTCTCGAGATCCGCGAGCTGCCGGAGGAGGAAAAGCAGGCCTGGGTCGACAACATGCCGAACATCGTCGACGCTTGGCTTGACCTCGGGGGCGAGCCGGCCGCTGTCGTGCTCCGGGCTTATTTTGACGAACTCCGCGAGCGCGGCGTGACGCCGCTTCGCGAGTGGGACGAGGCGGTCCGCTGAGGAGCGGTCCGGCGGCGGGATCTCGCCCGCCGCCGGCCATCACATAGAGCCACGCGAAATGGTGATCGAGCCTTCCCAAGAGCCGGAGGACGATCCGGCGCCCGAGGATCGCGGGCCGGTAGTCCGAGGCTTTTCAGTGCTGGCCCACATCCTCGCGGCGATCGGGACGATCTGGATCTTGGTGCTGATGTTCGTGATCGTCGCCGACGTGCTCGGCCGCAACTTCTTCGACAGCCCGATCACCGGCGTCGCTGAAGTCGCCGGGCGATCCGTCGTCGCAATCGTCTTCCTCCAAATAACGGCCGCCATCATGTCTGGCCGAATGACGCGGGCCGACTTTCTTACGCGCATCATTGCGCGGCGCGCGCCGCTCATCATGCGGATTATGAGCGTCCTGTTCTCCCTGGCGGGCGCGCTCGTCTTCGCCGCGATCGCCTACGCAACCTGGCCAGACTTTATCGCCTCATGGCGGCGTGGCGAGTTCTTTGGCGTTCCCGGCGTCTGGACAATACCGACCTATCCCTTCCGTGGCGTGATCCTCGTGGGGGCCTCCGGTGCGGCGCTCGCTTATCTCGGCCTGGCGATCGGGCATCTCCTTGGGGCAACGCGGGAGGTCCGCCCGTGACCGCCCTCGGCATCGGCCTCCTTCTCATTGGCGTCTTGGTCGTTCTGGTCCTGCTGGGTGTTCACATCGCGGTTGCACTGCTCGGCGTCGGGTTTGTCGGGGTGTGGATTATCCGCGACAACTTCGAGCTTGCGATGCGTCTCTTGTCGATCTCGGCCAACAGCGGGATCGCGGACTACCTCTTCGCCACGATCCCGCTCTTCGTATTGATGGGATTGCTCGTCAGCATCTCGAACATTGGCAAGGACACGTTCGAGGTGGCAGAAGCGCTGCTGCGGCGCGTCGTAGGCGGGCTCGGCGTCGCCACCGTGGCCGCCAATACGGTGTTCGCGGCCGTGACCGGCGTCTCCATCGCCTCCGCAGCGGTCTTCACACGCATTGCCGTGCCAGAGATGGCGCGGCACGGTTACCGGTCTGCCTTCGCCGCAGGAACTGTGGCGGGGAGCTCGGTGCTCGGCATGATGATCCCGCCGAGCATATTGCTCATCATCTATGGCGTTTTGGCCGAGGTCTCGATCGGAGGCATGTTTATCGCGGGCGTCATGCCGGGGCTGATGCTCGCCCTGGGTTTCGTCGTAATCATTATGATGCTCGCCCTGCTGCACCCGAGCTTCGTCTTTCAGAACGTGGAACTCGCGCGCCGTCAGCGCCTCGACGCACCCAGGCGAGTGCTGTCCTGGGGCGAGATTTTCGCCAAGCTGGTCCCAATCGTGATCCTTGTGATCCTCGTCCTCGGCGGACTCTACACTGGGTTTTTCACGCCGACCGAGGCGGGTGGTGTAGGAGCCTTCGGCGCGCTCTGCATCGCAGTTGCCAAGCGCCGACTCGATCGAGCGAAGATGTGGCAGGTGCTGAGGCAGACGGGCGAGGTCTCGGTCAGTATCCTGATCCTTCTCATAGCAGCGGGCTTCTACAGCCGGATGCTGTCAACCGCGGGCATCCCGGTCGCAATCGGAAGCCTCGTGCGCGACAGCGGCCTCGGGCCCTATGGCTTCTTGTTCCTTTACGCCGGGATTGTGCTCCTCATGGGGATGATCCTCGATTCAACCTCTATCCTGCTCATCATGGTGCCGATCGCGGCACCCATTGCCCAGTCGATGGGGTTCAACCTGATCCATTTTGGTATCGTCACGGTCATCGCGGTGGAGATCGGCTTGCTGACGCCGCCATTCGGCATTTCCGTCTTCACGGTGCACACGTCGCTCGGAGACCGACAGACGTCTGTAGAGTCGATCTTTCTCGGGACACTGCCATTCATCCTCGTGATGGTGGCTACACTGGTTGCAGTAGCCTTCTTTCCGTTCTTGGCGCTGGGGCTCCTTTGACTTGAGGCTTGTGTGTTCGTCGGGGCACTTGAGACGCCTGAGCTTACCGAGCATTAGTATGCCGCCACCACGGAAGTCGTTGGAAACCGCTGCGCTGAATGGCAGCATCGGGATGTTGCACTGCGTGAGCAGAATGCCGATCCAATGACCGCTCCGGGCCGAGCGTGTCGATGCGGGAGGCCCGTAACAGGGGGCCGGGTCCAACAAGGCCTACCTGAAGGGGGGGGGCGGCCCCGTTCCATCACGAGCGGTGCCGGCTAAACCCCTAACGCTCAGGCGGATGGCCAAAGCGGGACAGCAGCACGAGGCGGCGATGAGCCGACACAGCACTCGCCTGAATCAATTGTGAGCGCGCAATATCGCGCACATCTCGGGAGGAGGTCTTTGTGAATTGGGTCTCGGGAAATATTCTGATGAAAACGTCTTCCGAGAGAGCCCGAACACGGTGAGAAGGGAGTGTCTGGCGGGTCTCACCAGCTCCGCGTGCAATGGAGGGCACAATGCCCCAGTACTCCTCGCCCGGGCTGTAAAAGCCCTCAAGGGTGAGCGACACGGCAGCGATGCGCTCGCCGTGGAACGCCACCAGCCATTCGGCAATCTCGTTCAGGGCTCCTTTGATGGCATCCGTATCTGGCGGTCGTCGCT
>SKOX01000123.1 GCA_007119835.1 Paracoccaceae bacterium | reverse complement strand
GCACGACGAGCGGAGCGCGGGTGCCGGACGCCGGCTGGATCGCGGCGGACCGGGAGGGGCTCACCTTCTGCGACGCGACCTCGGCTGCGTTCTCGCAGCGGCTCGACTGGCCGAAGCTCGATGTCACGACCTTCTCCTGGCAGAAGGCGATGGGCGGCGAGGCGGCGCACGGCGTGCTGATCCTGAGCCCGCGGGCGGTCGATCGCCTGGAGAGCTACGCAGCGCCGCGGCCGCTGCCGAAGATCTTCCGGCTGACCAAGGCGGGCAAGCTGATCGAGGGCGTCTTCCGGGGCGAGACGATCAACACGCCCTCGATGTTCGCGGTGGCCGACGCGGTCGACGCGCTGGCCTGGATGGAGGCGATCGGCGGGCTCGAGGCGACGATCGCGCGGTCGGACGCGAGCCTCGACGCGCTGCAGGGCTGGGTCGACCGGACGGACTGGGTGGAGAACCTGGTGGCGGAGAAGGCGCATCGCTCGAACACCTCGGTCTGCCTGAAGATCGTCGATCCGGGCGTGGCGGGCCTCGACGAGGCGGCGCAGCGCGATTTCGTCAAGCGGATGACCAGGCGGCTCGAGGCCGAGGGCGTCGCCTACGACATCGCGGGCTATCGCGACGCGCCGCCGGGGCTCCGGGTCTGGTGCGGCGCGACGGTGGAGCCGGGCGACGTCGCGCCGCTCTGCCCATGGCTCGACTGGGCCTTCGCGGCGACGAAGGCCGGCTGACGGCGCTTTCCTTGCAAATTGGCAGAGGGCCCGGCCGGAGCGCCGGGGTCCAAGGGGATATGGACATGCCCAAGGTACTGATTTCGGACGCGCTGTCGGATGCGGCGGTGCAGATCTTCCGCGACCGCGGCGTCGAGGTCGACTTCGAGCCGGCGCTCGGCAAGGACCCCGCGCGGCTCGCCGAGGTGATCGGCGGCTACGACGGCCTCGCGGTGCGCTCGGCCACCAAGGTGACGCGCGACATCCTCGAGCGGGCGGAGCGGCTTCGGGTCGTCGGGCGCGCCGGCATCGGCGTCGACAACGTCGACATCGCGGCGGCGAGCGCGAGGGGCGTCGTGGTGATGAACACGCCGTTCGGGAACTCGATCACCACGGCCGAGCACGCCATCGCGCTGCTGATGGCGCTGGCGCGGCAGATCCCGGCGGCGGACGCCTCGACCCGGGCGGGCAAGTGGGAGAAGTCGCGCTTCATGGGGAGCGAGATCACCGGCAAGACGCTGGGGCTGATCGGCTGCGGCAACATCGGCTCGGTGGTGGCGGCCCGCGCGATCGGGCTGAGGATGCGGGTGATCGCCTACGACCCGTTCCTGTCGGCGGAGCGGGCGCAGGCGATCGGCGTCGAGCGGATCGACGAGGTGGACGATCTGCTCGCCCGCGCCGACTTCGTCAGCCTGCACGTGCCGAAGACCGAGAAGACCGCCGGCATCCTCGACGCGGCGCGCATCAGGGCGATGAAGCCGGGCGCGCGGCTGGTCAACTGCGCCCGTGGCGGGCTGGTCGACGAGGCCTCCGTCGCCGAGGCGGTGCGCGAGGGGCGGCTTGCCGGCGCGGCCTTCGACGTCTTCGAGGTGGAGCCGGCGCGCGAGAACCCGCTCTTCGGGGTGGACGGGGTGATCTGCACGCCGCATCTCGGCGCCTCGACCTCGGAGGCGCAGGAGAACGTGGCGCTGCAGGTCGCCGAGCAGATGGCCGACTATCTGGTGCAGGGGGCGGTGGCAAACGCGATCAACGCGCCGTCGGTGACCGCCGAGGAGGCGCCGGTGCTCGCGCCGTGGATCCGGCTCTGCGAGACGCTGGGCCTGTTCGCGGGCCAGGTCACCGAGAACCCGATCACCGAGATAGAGATCGAGTATGTCGGCGAGGTCGGCGAGATGAACCTCAAGCCGCTGACCGCGGCGCTGACCGCGGGGCTGCTGCGGCCGTTCGTCGGCGAGGGCGGCGTCAACATGGTGTCGGCGCCGGTCGTCGCGCGCGAGCGGGGCATCCACATCGCCGAGACGCGCAAGGACGCGCAGGGCGCCTTCGGCTCCTACGTGCGGCTGGTGGTGACGACCGAGAGCCAGACGCGCTCGGTGGCCGGGACGATCTACTCGGACGGCAAGCCGCGGTTCATCCAGATCAAGGGGATCAACCTCGAGGCCGAACCGATGCGCCACATGCTCTACACGACCAATACCGACGTGCCGGGCTACATCGGCGCGCTCGGCATGAAGCTCGGCGAGCACGGGGTCAACATCGCGACCTTCGCGCTCGGCCGCCGGGAGAAGTCCGGCGAGGCGATCGCGCTCATCGGGATCGACGAGGCGCTCGACCCGGCGACCCTCGCGGAGATCGCCTCCCTGCCGCAGGTCCGCCAGGCGAAGTCGCTGAGCTTCTGACGCCAGGGCGCATCCCCGCGGCTAGCCATGCGGAGGCCGCGCCGTTGCGCGGCCGGAGTCGGTCTCCCCACGCTGGCGCGCGGGGCCCCTCGCGCGGCTGTTGCCGCGCGGCGTCAAGGGGGCGCGGCTGTTGCCGCGCGGGCGAGGGGTTCCGACCCCTCGCGCTCCCCGCCTGCTCTCCAGGTTTCTGGCCGGGAAGGCGGAGGATGGGCCGGAGGGCGCCTGGCTCGGGACGGGAGGCAGGCCGAGGTTCGGGGGCGCCCGACGCCGGCCGAGGGGGCTCGATGCCCCCGAGGACGGCGCTTGCCGGAGGGGGCGGGGCGTCAGACCGGGCGTTCCTCCGGGGCGCCGCCGGGGTGGGCGCGGGTCGGCATGGTGCGGATCTCGGGCAGGAGCTCTTCGCGGAAGATGGCGTGAAGGCGCTTCAGCTCGGCGATGGGATTGGCGTTCTCGTCGACCCGGATGTCCCAGAGCGGGTATTCCTCGGTATCCATCACGTAGATCGTCGCCGAGACCTCGCCCTTGATGTCGCCGCCCTCGGCGTCGCCGGCGTCGAGAGCGGCCATGAGCCGGTCGGCGAGGTCTCCGCCGGGGTCGGCCGTGAAGGCCCGGGCGGCGGCCTCGAGCACCCTCGGTCCCGCGATCCGGTTGCCCTGGATCGAGAAGCCGGGGCGCTCGAGCGAGCCCGCCCACGGAATGCAGTCGCGCCCGGTGAAGACCGCCGTGGCGCCGGTCGCGTCCAGGACGGCGAACTGGCGCGACGAGATGCGGGGGTCCTCGCCGGCGAGGCGCTCGAGCACCGAGCCGGCGCTGCCGCCTTCCGCGAGGTAGCGCAGCCCGTCGATGCCGAGATAGGGGTTGAGCTTGGCCTGGGTGGCGACCGCGCCGATGCCGGCGCGCGCGTGCGTGAGCAGCTTGCCGACTGCAGGCACCGCCGTCGCCGCGCCGATGCCGAACTGGCCGGTGCGCTGGCATTTCGCCACGATCGAGAAGGTCATGGCCGGTCTCCCGTCGCTGTCCGGCCCCGCAACGGGCCCCAGGCCGGACAACCGGCCACGGGCCCGCGGGGTTCCGCGCGTGCCTTGTGTGCGCGCGTGCCATGTGCGCGCGGCCTGGCGGGCGTCAGGCGGTGGCGAGGGCCTCGTCGAGGGCGGCGAGGGTGGCCTCGATGGCGAGGAGGATCGATGCGTGGCGGTTGCGGTAGTCGCGCGCGGGCAGCAGCACCTCGAAGTCCTCGAAGGGCGGCGCGGGCGCGGGGCCTTCCGCCTTGAGCATGGCGCGGAGCTCGTCGCGGGCGCGGGCGATCTCCTCGCGCGAGCGGCCGATGACGTGGCGGCCGAGCACCGAGGCGGCCGCCTGGCCGAGGGCGCAGGCCTTGACGTCCTGGCCGAAGGCCGCGACGCGGCCGTCCTCGACGCGCAGATCGACGGTGACGGTGGAGCCGCAGAGCGGCGAGCGCTTCTTGGCGCTGACCTGCGGGTCGGGCAGCCGCTCGGCGAACGGGATGTCGGCGGCAAGCGCGAGGATGCGCTGCGAGTAGAGCTTGATGAGGTCGGTCTCGCCGCTCATGGCCGTCGGTCCCTGCCCGCTTCTCTCTCCGGTCCGATCCGGTTAGATAGGCCGGATCCGCCGGCGAGAAAAGTGGACCGAGGTCGCGCCCATGCCAGCCTTCGACCCGACCAGCCTTCGCTTCGACGACCGCGGCCTGATCCCTGCCGTGGCCCAGGCGCGCGACGGCACCGTGCTGATGCTCGCCTGGATGAACGCCGAAAGCCTGGCCGAGACGCTGCGGACGGGGCGGGTGACCTACTGGTCGCGCTCGCGGGCGGCGTTCTGGCGCAAGGGCGAGACCTCGGGGCACGTCCAGACCCTGGTCGAACTGCGCGTCGACTGCGACCGCGACGCGCTGCTCCTCGTCGTCGACCAGGTCGGGCCCGCCTGCCACACCAACCGGCCTTCCTGCTTCTACACCGCGGTGCGGGACGGCGAGGAGGTCGTTCTCGCCGAGCCGGTGGCGTAGGGCCGGCCTCGGCCCGCGATTGCGGCCGGCCGCGGCCCTGGCCCGCGATTGCAGTCGGCCGCGGCGGTGGCCGCGATTGCAGTCGGCGGCGCCGGGGACTATAACTCGCGCAGGCTGGCCAGGCAGGACGCAACCCCTTGAGCGACAATCCCGAAGACGAGACCGGCGGCACGCCGCCCGAGCGTCCGCCGCTTTCCGGACCGACCATCGCGATCGAGGTCGAGATGCGCGCGTCGTATCTCGACTACGCGATGAGCGTGATCGTCAGCCGGGCGATCCCGGACCTGCGCGACGGGCTGAAGCCGGTGCACCGGCGCATCCTCTATGCGATGAACGAGACCGGCAACACCCACGACAAGCCCTACCGCAAGTCGGCGCGGCCCGTCGGCGACGTCATGGGCAAGTACCACCCGCACGGCGACAGCGCGATCTACGACGCGCTGGTGCGGATGGCGCAGGACTTCTCGATGTCGCTGCCGCTGCTCGACGGGCAGGGCAACTTCGGCTCGATGGACGGCGACGCGGCGGCGGCGATGCGCTACACCGAGGTGCGGATGGCCAAGCCGGCG
Organism: Paracoccaceae bacterium; assembly: GCA_007119835.1. Lineage (GTDB taxonomy): Bacteria > Pseudomonadota > Alphaproteobacteria > Rhodobacterales > Rhodobacteraceae > Amaricoccus. Next base: position 3,528 of record SKOX01000123.1, on the reverse strand, counting down.
GCCTACCTGCTGGCCGACATCGACAAGGACACCGTCGACTTCCAGCCGAACTACGACGGCAAGGACCTCGAGCCGAAGGTGCTGCCGGCGCGCTTCCCGAACATGCTGGTCAACGGCGCGGGCGGCATCGCGGTCGGCATGGCGACGAACATCCCGCCGCACAACCTCGGCGAGGTCATCGACGCGACGCTGGCGCTGATCGAGAACCCGGAACTCGAGGTCGCCGACCTGATGGAATACGTGCCGGCGCCGGACTTCCCGACCGGCGCGCTGATCCTCGGCCGGGCGGGGGCGCGCAAGGCCTATCACGAGGGCCGGGGCTCGGTGATCATCCGCTCGCGCACCACGATCGAGGAGGCGCGCGGCGGGCGGCAGGCGATCGTCGTCAGCGAGATCCCCTACCAGGTCAACAAGGCGACGATGATCGAGCGGATCGCCGATCTCGCCCGCGAGAAGCGCATCGAGGGCATCGCGCATGTCCAGGACGAGAGCGACCGGCACGGCGTGCGCGTCGTCGTCGAGCTCAGGCGCGACGCGACGCCGGAGGTGGTGCTGAACCAGCTCTACCGCTTCACGCCGATGCAGACCTCGTTCGGCTGCAACATGCTGGCGCTGAACGGCGGGCGGCCGGAGCAGCTCGACCTGAAGAGGTTCCTCTCGGAATTCGTCAAGTTCCGCGAGGAGGTCGTGGCGCGGCGCACCGCCTACGAGCTCCGTCGCGCGCGCGAGCGGGCGCATCTGCTCTGCGGCCTCGCGGTGGCGGTGTCGAACGTCGACGAGGTGGTGGCGACGATCCGCTCCTCGGCCGACGCCGCCGAGGCGCGCGAGCGGCTGATGACGCGGGCCTGGCCGGCGGAGGACATCGCGCCCTACATCGCGCTGATCGACGATCCGTCGCACCGGGTGCGCGAGGACGGCACGTATTTCCTCTCCGAGACCCAGGCGCGCGCCATCCTCGACCTCAGGCTGCAGCGGCTGACGGCGATGGGCGTGAAGGAGATCACCGACGAGCTCGAGACGCTCGCGGGCAAGATCACCGACTATCTCGACATCCTGCGCTCGCGCGCGCGGATCATGGCGATCATCTCGGACGAGCTGCGCGAGGTGCGCGAGCTCTTCGCGGTGCCGCGGCGCTCGGAGATCGTCGAGATCGAGGGCGACGTCGAGGACGAGGACCTCATCGAGCGCGAGGACATGGTCGTCACCGTCACCCAGGGCGGCTACATCAAGCGCACGCCGCTCACCGAGTACCGCTCGCAGCGCCGGGGCGGCAAGGGCCTCGCGGGGATGGCGACGAAGGACGCGGACTTCGTCACGACGCTGTTCGTGGCGAACACCCACACGCCGCTGCTGTTTTTCACCACCGACGGCATGGCCTACAAGCTGAAGACCTGGCGGGTGCCGCAGGGCTCGCGTTCGGCCCGCGGCAAGGCGATCGTCAACATCCTGCCGATGCAGCCGGGGACCGGGATCGCGGCGATCCTCGCCGTCGACAAGCCCGAGGCGGAATGGGCGAGCCTGCAGATCATGTTCGCCACCTCCGACGGCGACGTGCGGCGCAATGCGCTCGACGACTTCACCAACGTCATGCGCAACGGCAAGATCGCGATGAAGCTGCCCGAGGGCATCCGGCTGATCAACGCGCGGATCTGCTCGGAGGCCGAGGACGTCATGCTGACGACGCGGGGCGGCCGGGCGATCCGCTTCCCGGTCGGCGACGTGCGGGTGTTCAAGGGCCGCGAATCGACCGGCGTGCGCGGCATTCGCCTCGGCGCGGGCGACGAGGTGGTGTCGATGGCGATCATCCGGCATTTCGCGGCGACGCCGGCCGAGCGCGCCGCCTACCTCAAGATGCGCCGGGCGGTGGCCGGGGCGCCGGAGGAGGAGGGCGAGGTCGAGGACGCCGCCGAGGACGAGGCAGCCGGGGTCGACGCGATCTCGCTGGGGCAGGAGCGCTACGTCGAGATGTCGGAGGCCGAGGACCTGCTGCTGACCATCACCGAGAAGGGCATGGGCAAGCTGTCGTCGAGCCACGACTACCCGCTGCGGGGCCGCGGCGGCATGGGCGTCGCCGCGATGGACCGGGCGATGCGCGGCGGGCCGCTGGTCACGCTGTTCCCGGTGGATCCCGAGGCGCAGATCATGCTCGCGACAGATGCCGGGCAGTCGATCCGCGTGCCGGTCGCCGACATCTCGTTCCGCTCGCGCTCCGCGGGGGGCGTGCGGGTCTTCCACACGGCCTCCGGCGAGCGGGTGGTGTCGGTGGCGCTGGTCGCCGAGGCGGCCGAGGTCGACGGCAACGGCGAGGAGGAGGCGTCGGAGGAGTAGGGGACGGTAGGCCCGGTCCCGTGCTGGATCGGGCTGCCGCGGGAGCCCTGCCGGTTCCGCGTCAACGACGGCGAAAATCGGCGGTGCACCAAAGCGCGCCTGGTCTGACGGTCGACGGCGGGAACGGGCGGCTCCGATGCCGTAGCACGCAGCTGGCAAGTAGATGCGGAACCCAAGATGCCAGTGAAGCAGGTTTTGCAGAAGATACTCTTCAAGAGACGCAAGGTTATCATATCGTTCCCGAAATCCGGAAGATCATGGTATCGTGTGCTTCTGGATGAGCTGGGTGTCGAGGTTAAGTTCGATCATCTCGGGTCCGATCTGGCCTTGGCCGAGCCATGGCAGAAAGCCGGCTACATCAGGCCGATCGGCATGAGACAGGCGGCTCTTCTCACGCGCGACCCGCGGGATGCCGTGGTCAGCGCATTCTACCATCTGCGGGATCGCGTGAAGTCGCCTTATGACGGCACGATGAGCGACTTCATCAGGGATCCGCGGTTCGGCATCGAGAAAGCTGCCAGGTTCAACCTTCTGTGTGCGGAGCAAGTGAAAGCGCGCCGCGGACTTGTCATCTCTTACGAGGAAACGCACGAAAACCCCATCGAGACGCTGGATCGCACGGCTCGCTTCTTCGGGTGCAGCCCATCGAGAGAGCGGCTGGCAGATGTTGCCGAGAGAAACGTCTTCAGCCGGATGCGTGAGCGTGAGCTTTCGGGGGAACTTGGCAGGCACGGTGCCGCCTTGGGCGCCACGACACCCGGCGACGAGAGATCGCTGAAGCTCAGGAAGGGTCGGGTCGGAGGGTATGTCGACGACCTTTCTGACGACGACGCGGAATTCTGTCACTCCGTCCTTCAGCGACTGGCCTACGCGGAGAGGATGTCGGGCCATCTCGGGCGCTGAGCGGCGCCGAGGGCGGCCCGGTCGACGGACCGTGGGACGAGGTGCGCACAACAGCGCTGATCAGGGGATCGCGCCCGGAGCGCGGGGTCAGCGGCCTCTGGTTCCCAGATCGCGAAGCTTCTTCAGCCACTTCTGACGCCTGGCGTCGCTGATGCCCTCGACCAGGCCGATCAGCATGTGGCGGTTGGGGCGGATGCCGACGAAGGCGAGGATGTTGCGCTCCAGGCTCTTGAGGCTGTGCGCGCCGAAATACCACCGGTAGGCCAGCGCGGGCATCGCCATCGTGACCACGATGCG
>SKOX01000170.1 GCA_007119835.1 Paracoccaceae bacterium | reverse complement strand
CGCGGCCGCGCCGCCGCGCTCGAGGGGCCAGTCGTCGACACCGGCCGCCGCGATCGGATGCTGGCAGCCGCGGCGGGCGGATGATCCCGGCGAGGCCAGCCACCGCCCGGCCACGCCTCGCCCGCATTAGCGCTTTCACGCGTTGACGCTTTTTCCCTCAGAGCCAGAGGCTCGCAGCGTGTCCAGATGTGGACACGCCGGGCCAGCGCCTTCACATGCGGCTGCCACCCACGACGCGTCAGCCGTAAAGGTAGCCGGGCAGCCAGAGCCCGATCGCCGGGAAGGTGTAGAAGAGTATCATCGCGACGAACACCATGGCGAGGAACGGCAGGATTCCGCGGAAGATCAGCATGAGATCCAACTGCGGCGCCACCCCCTTGAGGTAGAAGGCCGACATCGCCATCGGCGGCGTCAGGAACGACGTCTGGATGTTAAGCGCGATCAGCACCCCGAAGAACAGGGGATCGACCCCGAAGGCCGGCAGGAGCGGCAGAAAGATCGGCACGAAGATCACGATGATCTCGGTCCACTCCAGCGGCCAGCCGAGCAGGAAGATCACGATCTGCGCCATGATGAGGAATTGCAGCGTGGTCAGGTCGAGGAGCGAGATCCAGTGCGCGATGACGCTGTGCCCGCCGAGCAGCGAGAAGACCGACGAGAAGGCCCAGGATCCGACGAAGAGCCAGCAGACCATCGCCGTCGACTTCGCCGTGAGAAACACCGATTCCTTCAGTCGCCCAAACGTCATCGCGCGATAGCCGAGCGCGAGCAGGATGGCGCCCGCCGCGCCCATCGCCGCGGCCTCGTGCGGCGTCGCGACGCCGAAGAGGATCGCGCCGAGCACCGCGAGGATCAGGAAGGCGAGCGGAAAGAAGGACGTCGCCAGGTCCAGGGCGACCCGCGCGATCGGGATCTTCCGGTCGGCGAGGGCCGGCTTCGGCGCGAGCGCCGGATTCAGCCAGGCGCGCACCATGATGAGCAGGATGTAGAGGCCCGCGAGCATCATTCCCGGGAAGAGCGCGGCGGCATAGAGCCGGACGACGGAGACGCCGGATGTCGCGCCATAGAGGATCAGCATGATCGACGGCGGAATGAGGATGCCGAGGCAGCCGCCGGCGCAGATCACGCCCGCCGCGAGCTTGCGGTCGTAGCCGGCGTTCAGCATGGCAGGCAACGCGAGCAGCCCCATCAGCGTCACGACGGCGCCGACGATGCCGGTCGCGGTCGCGAAGAGAGCGCAGGTCACCAGCGAGGCGACGGCAAGGGAGCCCGGCACGTTGCGGGTGGCCACCTGTAGCGCGCCGAAGAGCTTGTCGAGGATGTTTGCCCGCTCGACCATGTAGCCCATGAAGAGAAACAGCGGCACGGCGATCAGCACCTGGTTCGACATCACGCCATAGGTGCGCTGTACGAGCAGATTGAAGATCGCGGGCCCGATCGCGTAGTAGCCGAAGCCCAGCGCCATGGCGATCAGCGTAAAGGCGATCGGGAAGCCGAGCAGGATCAGCAGGATCAGCATCCCGAGCATCAGGATCCCGACCTCGGGGTTGGTCAGACCGAACATCATCGCGTGACGCCCTTGTTGTCGATGTCGGCGCCTCCGAGGATGCGCTTGGCGGCCTCGACGTCGACCTCCTGCACGTCGCGGAGGCGGGCCGGCCAGTTGTTGTCGCGGATGCACATCACGCAGCGAAGCACCTCGGCCAGGCCCTGCACGAAGAGGAAGGCCGCAGCGAGAGGGATCAGCGTCTTGAAGTGGTAGACGGGCGGCCCGCCCGGCCCGGAGGAGCTACGCTCTCCGATCCGCCAGGAGAACTCGGCAAAGAAGTAGCCCGCATAGATCAGCGCGACGATCGCGGGAAAGAAGAACAGGAGATAGAGCAGGAGGTCGAGCACCGCCTGCACGCGCGGGCTCCACAGACGGTAGATCACGTCGCCGCGGACATGGGCGGCGACGCTGAGCGCGTAGGCCCCGGCCATGATGAAGATCGCGCCGTAGAGCATGTAGCCCATATCGTAGGCCCAGGCCGTCGGCGTGCGCAGCACGTAGCGCAGGAACACCTCGTAGAGGATCACCCCGACCATGACGAGGATCAGCCAGCCGAAGAGCTTGCCGACGAGAATGTTCAGCCGGTCGATGCTGTGCACGATCTTCAGCATTCGGCACATGCCCTTTGATGGTCGGAGGTGAAGACGGGCCCGCAGCAGGCTCTCGCGCGATTGCGCGGGCGGCGGAAGTCCGCCGCCCGCCGGTCTGGGCGGAGCCCGACTACAGCTCCTGGACCTCGATCGGGTTCTCGCCTGCGAAGAAGTGCTCGAAGGCCTTCCGCTTCGGCGCCTCGTTGGTGAGGTGGAAGGCGACGACCTTGCGGCACCAGTCCTTCTGGCTCTCGATCACGCGGGCGAAGAACTCGTTCTCCGCCGAGTTGCGCTCGATCACGCGGTCCCAGGCGTTGAGCTGCGCCTCGAGGATCTCGTCCGGCGTGATGTAGAGGTTCACGTCGTGATCCTCGACGAGCGAGATCTGGGCGTCCGGGTAACGCGCCATCGCCTTCCAGTACATGTCGGACGAGGACGCCTCGGCCGCGTTCTTGATGATCGCCTGGAGATCCTCGTCGAGCGCGTCGTAGCGGTTCTTGTTGAACGACAGCTCGAAGGCCTCGGCGTCCTGGTGGAAGGACTGCAGCATCCAGTGCTTGGAGACGTCCTGGAAGCCGAGGTGCCGATCGGACGACGGGTTGTTGAACTCGGCCGCATCGATCACGCCGCGGTCGAGCGCCGGCACGATGTCGGGGCCACCGAGGATGGTCACGGCCGCACCGAGCTCCTCCATCAGGTCGGCGGCGAGGCCGACCGTGCGGTAGCGCAGGCCCTGCAGGTCGTCGGCCGTGGTGATCGGCTCACGGAACCAGCCGAGCGCCTGGGTCGGCATCGGGCCGGTCAGGAAACCGACGAGCTGGAGGCCGAGGATGTCCTGCACGAGCTCGTCATAGAGCTCCTGGCCGCCGCCGTACTTCATCCAGGCGAGGAACTGGTTGGCGTTCCAGCCGAAGGCGGGCGGCGTGCCGAACAGCGAGGCTGCCTTGTTCTTGCCGTACCAGTAGGCCGAGACGCCGTGCGCCCCGTCGAGGGCCCCGCCGACGATCGCGTCCTGAAGCTCGAGCGCACCGACCACGGAACCAGCGGGCAGCAGGTTTATCTGCAGCCGGCCGCCCGACATGTCGTTGACCTTGTCCACGAAGTCCTGGGCGAACTCGTGGAAGATGTCGCCCGAGGGCCAGCCGGACTGCATGTTCCAGGTCTGGGTCTGGGCACGCGCGACGTGCGGGGCGCCGACAAGAGCGGCGCCGCCAACGGCGGTGGCTGCTCCAACTTTCAGGAAGCCACGCCGGCTTGAGGCATCCGATCGCGCGGACGGAGTCCGGGTGGGGGTCTTCTCGGTCATTGCATTCCTCCCTTAGGTCAATATCGCGGCCGTCGGCCGCGACGTTACCTGTTACGCGGTAGCTGGGCGTTCGCCCCATTGGACGCTGCGGCTTCGAGCGCTCCGCCGGCCCGGATCGAGCGCGACGCGCGCCTGTTGCCCCGGCGACGGCGAACAGGATAGGCTTTTGCGGCGCGACTTCAACCGCTTTCCCAAGCACGCGTAAGCCGACTAAAGTGGCGCCGGACGGGCCCGGCAAGGACGAGCGCCGCAATGACAACGCTCGGCTGGGTGTGATCGAAGAAACGAATCTTCCTTTGAAGCCGGACGGGCTTTTCGGCATAACCCGGCCCGATCCGACGCCGGGGAGCGCTCATGCACGACATCCGCCTGATCCGCGAGGCGCCCGAAGCCTTCGACGCCCATCTCGCGCGCCGCGGCGTGGCGCCGGCGGCCGCCTCGATTCTCGCCCTCGACGAAACCCGGCGGGCGCGCATCCATGCCGCCGAACAGGCGCTCGCCGAACGCAATGCGGCCTCGAAGGCGATCGGCGCGGCGAAGGCCCGCGGGGATCAGGCCGAATTCGAGCGGCTGCGCGCCCGGGTTTCCGAGATGAAGGAGACGATCGGACAGCTCGAGACGGAGGCGGACCATGCCGACCGGGCACTGGCCGACCTGCTCGCCGGTCTGCCGAACCTGCCGCTCGAGGACGTGCCGGACGGCCCGGACGAGAGCGCCAACGTGGAGATCCGCCGATGGGGCAACCCGCGGGAGTTCGGCTTCCAGCCGCGCGAGCACTACCAGATCCCGGCGGCCGCGGCGGGTTTCGATTTCGAGGCTGCGGCGCGCCTGTCGGGTGCGCGCTTCGTCGTGCTGCGCGGCGCCATGGTCCGACTGCACCGGGCGCTCGCACAGTTCATGCTTGACACGCATGTGGACGAGAACGGTCTCGCCGAGACCTGGACCCCGGTGCTCGTCCGCGATGAGGCGATGTTCGGCACGGGCCAGCTGCCGAAGTTCGGCGAGGACAGCTACCGCACGACGAACGGCTGGTGGCTGATCCCCACCTCCGAGGTGACGCTGACCAACCTCGCCGCGGGCCGGATCCTCGATGCGGCCGATCTGCCCATGCGGATGACGGCTCACACCCAGTGCTTCCGCTCCGAGGCGGGAAGCGCGGGGAAGGACACCGCCGGCATGCTGCGCCAGCATCAGTTCGAGAAGGTCGAGATGGTCTCGATCACCCGGCCCGAGGACAGCCGGGCCGAACTTGACCGCATGACGGCCTGCGCCCAAGGCATCCTCGAGGCGCTCGGCCTGCCCTACCGCACGGTCGTGCTGGCAACCGGCGACATGGGCTTCGGCGCGCAGCGCACCCACGACATCGAGGTCTGGCTGCCCGGCCAGAACACCTACCGCGAGATCTCGTCCTGCTCGACCTGCGGCGCCTTCCAGGCCCGTCGCATGAACGCGCGCTACCGGACCGAGCCGGAGGCGAAGCCCGACTTCGTCCACACCCTGAACGGCTCCGGCCTTGCGGTCGGCCGGACGCTGATTGCCGTACTCGAGAACGGACAGGAGGCGGACGGCTCGGTGACGCTGCCCGAGGCGCTTCGCCGCTACGTCGGCGACGCCAGCCGGATCGACCCGCACGGCCGCCTCGCCGGCTGATCCGACCGCGGCCCGGGGCCGGGCGACGCATCGTCCCTGAAACAGCGCGGCTCAGGTTGGCGGGTGGGGCTTCCGGCCGGGTCGCGCGGGCCGCCGGTACGGATGGGCGGCCTGTAGCCTGGCAGCACCCGCTGCCCTTCCGACCGTCCCCACAGGGCATTCCGCCGCGCCGCAACCCGCGGAGGGTGGACGCCTTCCGCCGCGCTGCCTAGAAGGAGGATGTCGACCGGAACCGCCGCGAGGGCTGATGCGCATCCTCATCACCAACGACGACGGCATCTCCGCCCCGGGCCTCGCCGTGGCCGAGGCGATCGGGGCCGAGCTCGCCGGTCCGGAGGGCGAGGTCTGGACCGTCGCGCCCACCTTCGAACAGTCGGGCGTCAGCCACGCGATCTCCTACATCCGGCCGATGCGCCTCGAGCGGCTCGGCGAGCGACGCTTCACGATCGAGGGCTCCCCCGCGGACTGCGTGCTCGCCGCGCTTTTCGAGGTGCTGAAGGACACGCCGCCCGACCTGGTGCTCTCCGGCGTCAATCGCGGCCACAACGTCGCCGAGGACACGGTCTATTCCGGCACTGTCGGCGGCGCGATGGAAGCTGCACTGCACGGCGTGAAGGCGATCGCGCTCTCGCAGTATTTCGGCCCGCCAGGCCGCGGCGCGACCGACCTCTTCGGCGCCGCCGAGGCCCACGGCGCCGCCGTCTGCCGCCGGCTTCTCGAGCGCGGCGACTGGACCGGCCCTCCCTTCGCCACCTTCTACAACGTCAACTTTCCCTCGGTCGCGCCCGACGCGGTGCGGGGCATGCGCGTGACCTTCCAGGGCGCACGGGCCGCCTCGTTCGGCGTCCAGCCGCAGGTGGCGCCGAACGGGCGCACATATCTCTGGCTCACCCACGCCCGCGGCAATGCCGACACCGCGCCGGGATCGGACAGCCGGGAATGCCACGATGGCTACGTCACCGTGACGCCGCTCCGGGCGGATCTCACCGCCCACGACCTCGTCGCCTCACTCTCGGATTCCCTGCGGGAGGACGACGAGGCCGCCGGCGCCCGTCGCGGCGGCGAGCGGCCGTGAGCCCGCCGATGGAAGAGGAAGACGACATCGACCGGCGGATGCAGTTCGTCCTCGCGCTGCGCCGCCATGGCGTGATCGACCGCGACGTTCTCGCAGCCATGGAGACCACGCCGCGCGAGGCGTTCCTCGAGGGCATCTTCCGCGAGCGCGCCTACCAGGACACGCCGCTGCCGATCGCCTGCGGCCAGACGATCAGCCAGCCGTCGGTCGTCGGCCTGATGACCCAGGCGCTCGAGCTCGACCGGCGCTGCAAGGTGCTCGAGATCGGCACCGGCTCGGGCTACCAGGCGGCGATCCTCGCCAAGCTCGCCCGCCGCGTCTACACCGTCGAGCGACACAAGCCCCTGGCCCAGGCCGCACGCCGGGCGCTGGAGAAACTTGAACTCGCCAACGTCATCGTCGTGCACGGCGACGGCGCCCTCGGCCTGCCCGAGCAGGCGCCCTTCGACCGCATCCTGGTCACCGCCGCGGCCGAGGACACGCCGCGCCTTCTCGTCGACCAGCTCCGCATCGGGGGGATCATGGTTCTGCCCGTCGGTCAGACGGCAACGGTCCAGACGCTGATCAAGATCACGCGGACCGAAGACGGGCTCGATTACGCCGATCTCGGCGAGGTGCGCTTCGTGCCTCTTGTCGAAGGCGTCGCCTCCGATGTATCCAAGTAAAAAACCATAACCACTATACATTGAGGCACGGCATGGATCAGGGACACGCGCTCGCGCGCTGCCTCCTCGCCGGTGCGCTGGCCCTCGGGCTCGCGGGCTGCGGAGCGGGCGTGGGGGGCTTGACGAATTCCACGCGGGGGGCGGTCCAGAACCTGCCGCCCGACCAACGCGGCGTCATCAGCTACGTAAGCTATCAGGTTGCGGTGGCGCGCGAGGGCGACACGCTCGCCGACGTGGCCGGACGGGTTGGCGGCACCTCGGCAACCGAGCTTGCCCAGCTGAACGGCCTGCCGCCGGACCACCGGCTGCGCGAAGGCGAGGTGCTGGCGCTGCCCGACAGCGTGCCGCGCGCGAGCGGCGTGCCCGCGGCGGGCTTCGACGGCGGCACCGGCTGGTCGCCGGAGATCGCGACCTCGGCGATCGATCGCGCGCCCAGTGCCACGCCATCGGGGGCGAGCCCCTCGGCCTCGGCGCCCAATCCCTTCCAGAACGGCCAGGACAGCCTGGTGATCGACCCGATCCGGCACCGGGTCGAGCCGGGAGAGACCGCCTACTCGATCGCCCGGCTCTACGGCGTATCGGTCACGGCGCTTGCCTCGTGGAACGGCCTCGGGCCGGACCTTGCCGTACGCGAGAACCAGGAGCTGCTCATCCCGGTGGTGTCGGGGGCGAACCAGATCCAGACGGGCGGCCTGCCGGAGACCGCACCTGGTCAGGGCACGCCCACCGCACCGCCGCCGAGCGCAGCCCAGCCGCTGCCGGAGAACATCGTGGCGAGCACCGAGCCGGCGTCGCCCGATCTCGGCCAGTTCCGCACACCGCCGGGGGGCAGGCTCGCCCGGCCTGTCGACGGGCCGATCACCCGCGAGTACAGCCTCACTGGGCCGAGCCGCTCGGAAGGCGTCGGCTTCTCGGTCCCGTCCGGCACCCCGGTGCGCGCGGCCGGCGACGGCGAGGTGGCGCTGGTCTCCGAATCGCTCGGCGGCCTCGGGACGATCGTGCTGATCCGCCACCGCGACGACCTGATGACGGTCTATGGCCGGGTCGGCAGCGTCACGGTGGAGCGGGGCGACCAGGTGCGGCAGGGCCAGACCATCGGCTCGGTCGCCGACGCCGCCGATCCCGGTCTCCACTTCGAGGTGCGCCGCGGCACCGACAGCGTCGATCCGAGGACCTATATCGGGAGCTGACGCCGAAGCGACCGAACCGCCGCGCCTGGTTTCCGCACCTGGACGCGGGGCACGGGACCGTTTCGGAACGAGAAAAGCGGAAGTGCGGCAGATCGTCGCACTTCCGAGCCTCAGGCCTCCGGATCGATCTTGCCTCTCGTCGCCTTCTTCGCGCCCTTCTGCGCCTTTGCCGCGAGGCGGCGCTCGATGGCTCCCCGGCCGGGGCGGGTCGGGATGCGGCGCTTGGGCGGGACCAGCGCGGCCCGGATCAGCGCGGCGAGCTTCTCGCGCGCGTCCTCGCGGTTCAGCGCCTGCGCCCGGTGCCGCTCGGAGGTCACGATGACCGCGCCGTCGACGGTCCACCGCCGCCCGGCGAGGCGCTTTAGCCGCGCCTTGACAGGCCCCGGCAGGTGCGGCGAACGCTCGGCCTCGAAGCGCAGGGTCACGGCACTCGCGACCTTGTTGACGTTCTGCCCGCCGGGGCCGGAGGCGCGGGTGAAGGTTTCGGTGATCTCCCAGTCGGCGACGGCGACGGTGTCGGTGATCCGCAGCAT
>SKOX01000229.1 GCA_007119835.1 Paracoccaceae bacterium | reverse complement strand
TTCGAGCTGCCCGCCGCCGCCGTCACCGCGGCGCTCGTCCGCGCGCTCGAGGCGCGCCGTCCCGCCGCGCGCTACCGGGTGACGACGCCGAGCAAGGTCGCGGCCTGGCTCACGCGGATCCTGCCCGACGCCGCCCTCGACGCCATCGCCCGGCGACGGTAATATCGAGCCGGGTGCGCGCGGATGTCCGCCGCCGCTTGCAATCGGCCTGCAGGCGGCTACCTCCCGGGCAGCGTCAGAGAGAGCATCCCATGACATCGAGCCCGCTTTTCTTCCTCGCGGCCTTTGCCTGCCTCGCCGTGTTGGCCGTCCTGATGGTCGGCGTCTACGGCTTTGCCCGCGGCGGCGAGTTCAACAAGAAATACGCCAACAAGATCATGAGGTGGCGGCTGATCCTGCAGTTCGTCGCCGTCCTCCTGATCCTCGCCTTCGTCGCCCTGGCCGCTTGAGGAGCCCCGCATGGTCGTCCTGAACAAGATCTACACCCGCGCGGGCGACGACGGCCGGACCGCCCTCGTCTCGGGCGACCGGGTCGACAAGCATTCGACGCGCGTCACCGCCTACGGCACGGTCGACGAGCTCAACGCCGTGCTGGGGCTCGCCCGGCTCGATGTGGAGGGCGATATCGCGGCGGCGCTCGGCCGCATCCAGAACGACCTCTTCGACCTCGGCGCCGACCTCGCGACGCCGGACATCGAGAACGACGCCACGGCCCAGTATCCGCGCCTGCGGATCGTCGCCGCGCAGGTCGACCGGCTCGAGCGCGAGATCGACGCGATGAACGAGAACCTCGAGCCGCTGCGGAGCTTCATCCTGCCCGGCGGCACGCGGGCCGCGGCGCATCTCCATCTCGCCCGAACCGTCTGCCGGCGCGCCGAGCGGCACGTCGTCGCACTCGCGGCGTCGGAACCGACCAACCCCGAGGCGGTCCGCTTCCTCAACCGCCTCTCCGACTGGTTCTTCGTCGCCGGGCGGATCGTGAACGACGGCGGCCGGGCGGACGTCCTCTGGGTGCCTGGCGCCAACCGCTGAACCCGGGCACCGGCGCGGGGCCGCAGGAACCGGCGCGCAACCTCTCCCGTTGACCGGGTAAGCCTTCCGCCACCGGAAGGTGCTAATGATGGTCCGCGATGAGTGATGCCGCCATGCCTCCGCACTTGCCAGACCCCGCCGCCCGGCAGGCTGCGCCGGACGCCGCCCTTCCGGCGAGCGGCGTCGACATGCGGCGCACGCCGGGCGAGCGGCCGGCCTACACGCGGGCGGAGTGGCTGTCGGACGCGGTGGTGCACGTCCTGGGGGTGGGTCTCGCCCTCGTCGCGGTCCCGGTCCTGGTGACCTTGGCGGTCCTCTGGCGCGGGGAGCCCGACGTCGTTCTGGCCGCCCTCGTCTACGGCGCGACCATGCTGGCGATGCTCGGCTGCTCGGCCATCTACAACATCACCCACGGCTGCGCCTGGACCGGGCTCTTCCGGCGCCTGGACCACACCGCGATCTTCCTCAAGATCGCAGGGACCTACACGCCCTTCGCCGTGCTCTCCGGCGCCCATGCCGGCCCTCTCATCGCCGGGCTGTGGGGCGCGGCGGCGGTGGGTGCCGGGCTCAAGATCTTCGCGCCGCACCGCTTCAAGCTGCTGAGCGTCGCCCTCTGCCTCGGCATGGGCTGGGCAGGCGTCGTGGTGGGCCAGGAGATCATCTCCGGCCTCTCGCCCGGGGTCTTCGCGCTGATGCTGACCGGCGGGCTTCTCTACACCGCGGGCGTCGTGTTCTTCCTGTGGGCGTCCCTGCCCTTCCACAACACGATCTGGCACGTCTTCGTGCTCGCCGCGACCGCGGTCTTCTACGTCGCCGTCGTCGTCCAGCTGCACCACGCGCCCGCCGGACTGCCCGCGGGCGACCCGATGTCCCTCTTGCGCCCGGCCGCCGAGGCTGGTTGATTTCGCAGGTGCGGGGTGGCACGTCTCCGCCGTGCGCTTTCCCCTACCATTGCCGGCCGACAGGCCCTAGGGGAGGAGCGTCGAGCAGCGAAGCGGGAGAGGGCGCATGAAGATCCTGGTGCCGGTCAAGCGGGTCGTCGACTACAACGTCAAGGTCCGGGTCAAGGCCGACGGATCGGGCGTCGACCTCGCCAACGTCAAGATGTCGATGAACCCCTTCGACGAGATCGCGGTCGAGGAGGCGATCCGGCTGAAGGAAAAGGGTGCGGCCACCGAGATCGTCGCCGTGTCGATCGGCGTGAAGCAGTCCCAGGAGACCCTGCGCACCGCGCTCGCCATGGGGGCGGACCGCGCGATCCTCGTCATCGCCGCCGACGACCCGCACAACGACATCGAGCCGCTCGCGGTCGCCAAGATCCTCAAGGGCGTGGTCGACGCCGAACAGCCGGGCATGGTGCTCGCCGGCAAGCAGGCGATCGACAACGACATGAACGCCACCGGCCAGATGCTCGCGGCCCTTCTGGACTGGCCGCAGGCGACCTTCGCCTCCGAGGTGAAGATCGAAGGCGAAGAGGCTGTCGTCACGAGGGAAGTCGACGGCGGCCTCCAGACGATCAAGGTCAGGCTGCCGGCGATCGTCACCACCGACCTGCGCCTCAACGAGCCGCGCTACGCGAGCCTGCCGAACATCATGAAGGCGAAGAAGAAGCCGCTCGAGGAGAAGACCGCCGCCGACTACGGCGTCGACGTCGCCCCGCGGCTCAAGGTCCTCAAGACCGCCGAGCCCACCCAGCGCGAGGCGGGCATCAAGGTCGCCTCCGTCGACGAGCTCGTCGACAAGCTCCGGAACGAAGCGGGAGTCATCTGAATATGGCCGTCCTCGTCTACGCCAAGCACGACAACGCCCACCTCAACGACGTCGTCGCCAAGACGGTCACCGCCGCGAAGATGCTCGGCGGCGACATCCACGTCCTCGTCGCGGGCGAGGGTTGCGGGACGGCCGCGGAAGAGGCCGCACGCCTCGAGGGCGTCGCCAAGGTCGTCCACGTCGAGGGTGAAGGCTACGGCCACCGCCTCGCCGAGCCGCTGACCGCGCTCATCGAGAGCCTCGCCGGAGCCTACGACCACATCGTCTTCCCGGCGACGACCACGGGCAAGAACGTGGCGCCGCGCCTCGCCGCCCGCCTCGACGTCATGGTGATCTCCGACGTCACCGCCATCGACGGCCCCGACACCTTCGAGCGGCCGATCTACGCCGGAAACGCGGTCCAGACCGTGCAGTCGACCGACGCGAAGAAGGTCATCACCGTTCGCGGCTCGACCTTCGAGGCGACCGGCGCCCAGGACCCCTGCCCCGTCGAGACGGCGGAGCCCGCGGGCGACCCGGGCCTGTCGTCGTGGGTCGAGGACCGGGTCGCGGCCTCCGACCGGCCCGAGCTCGCCTCGGCGAAGATCGTCGTCTCCGGCGGCCGCGGCATCGGCTCGGAGGAGAACTTCCGGATCGTCGAGAGGCTCGCCGACAAGCTCGGCGCCGCCGTCGGCGCCTCGCGCGCCGCGGTCGATTCAGGGTTCGCGCCGAACGACTGGCAGGTCGGCCAGACCGGCAAGGTCGTGGCGCCGGAGCTCTACATCGCCGTCGGCATCTCCGGCGCGATCCAGCACCTCGCCGGCATGAAGGATTCGAGGATCATCGTCGCCATCAACAAGGACGAGGAGGCGCCGATCTTCCAGGTCGCCGACTACGGCCTCGTCGGCGACCTCTTCACGATCGTGCCCGAGCTCGAACAGAAACTCTGACGGGTAGCCGGGCGCAGGCAGCGCAACCGAGAGGACGGCCTTGAGGACACGCATCCCAGCCATCTTGCTCGCCGCGCTGCTCGGCGCCGCGCCTGCCGCCGCGGGCGAACTTGTTCTTGGCCTCGGCGCGGACAGCATCCGCGGCCTCTTTAGCGACGACCGGCAGGACAACCTCGCCGCCTCGGGGCTCGTCGAATACCGCACCGGCAGCTTCGCCGCCTTGGGGCGGGTCGCGTTTGCCGGCGGCGTCGCCACCGAATTCGACACCGACGGCGACCTCTGGGGCGGCGGCGGCCTTGTCGCCTTCCTGCCGCTCGGCGACGGGCCATGGCGGCTGGCGGCGAGCGGGATGGTCGGGGGCTACAGCCGTGGCTCCGGCAACGATCTCGGGACCAGCTTTCCCATCTTTCGCTCCCAGCTCGAACTCAGTCGCGCGCTGGACGGCGACTGGCGTGCCGGCCTCGCGTGGAGTCACAAGTCGAACGCCGGCACCGGCCGCATCAACCCCGGAGTCGAGACGATCTACCTCTTCGCCATCCGGACTTTCTGATGGCTGCGCTCGCCCGGAAGCTCTTGCCAAGGGCCCGACGACGGGCAAGACCGCACCACGGCCTCGCGGCCGCTGCCGACGCCGCCCGAATCGAGACGAAGAACAATTCCGGAGGAACGATGCGAGGGATCATTCGACTGGCGGCCACAGCGCTGCTCGTTGCCACCGCCGCGCCGGCCGCGGCGCAGCAGTTCCAGCTCGGCATCACCGCCGACGACCTGCGCGACCGCGGCACGGCCGCCACGTTCGGCCTCGAGTACCGCAGCGCGCCGCTCACCACCCTCGGGGCCGCGCCGCTCCGCCTCGCGGTGGCGGGCGAGGTCGACACGCGCGGCGACGTCTGGGGCGGGGCGGGCCCGGCGCTCACCGTGCCGGTGGGCGACGCGCTGCGGCTCGACGCCAGCGTCATGCCGGGCGTCACCGCCGGCGGCGGCGACGACGGCACGGAATTCGCCCTGCGCTCGCGGCTCGGCCTCAGCGTGCCGATCGCGGCAGGGTGGCGCGGCTCCGTCATCCTCACCCACCGCTCGAACGTCGACGACCAGGTCAGCATCGGCTTCGGCGTCTCGGCCGGCGGCTTCTGAGGCCCCTTGCCCGCGCGGCGACGCCGCCGTGCGGGCCATGGGCGCGGGTGCGGGTGCGGGTGCGGGTGCGGTTGCGGGTGCGGTTGCGGCCGCCACGGGCGGCGACTAATGCTGGGGCGACAGGCGAAGGCGGAGGCGACATGGATATCAGGACGGTCGGGGTCGTCGGCGCGGGCCAGATGGGCAGCGGCATCGCCCATGTCTTCGCCCTCGCCGGCTACGATGTGCTGATCAACGACGTGAGCCAGGAGGCGCTCGACCGCGGCCTGTCGAACATCGCCGCGAACCTCGACCGGCAGGTCTCGCGCGGGAAGGTCAGCGAGGCCGACCGCGAGGCCGCCTTCGACCGCATCCGGGCTGCGCCGGAACTTGCCGCGCTCGGGCCCTGCGACCTGATCGTCGAGTCGGCGACCGAGAACGAGGAGATCAAGAACAAGATCTTCGCCGGCCTCGCCCCGCACCTCGGCGAGCGGACGCTGCTTGCCTCGAACACGTCGTCGATCTCGATCACCCGGCTCGCGTCGCACACCGACCGGCCCGAGCGGTTCATGGGGCTGCACTTCATGAACCCGGTGCCGGTGATGCAGCTCGTCGAGCTGATCCGCGGCATCGCGACCAACGAGGAGACCTACAAGGCGCTGGTCGGCGTGGTCGAGCGGCTCGGCAAGACGCATTCGACGGCCGAGGACTTCCCGGCCTTCATCGTCAACCGCATCCTGGTGCCGATGATCAACGAGGCGGTCTACACCCTCTACGAGGGCGTCGGTTCGGTCGCCTCGATCGACACCTCGATGAAGCTCGGCGCCAACCATCCGATGGGACCGCTCGAGCTTGCCGACTTCATCGGGCTCGACACCTGCCTTGCCATCATGCACGTGCTCCACGACGGGCTCGCCGACACCAAGTACCGCCCCTGCCCGCTCCTGGTGAAATACGTCGAGGCGGGCTGGCTCGGCCGCAAGACGAAGCGCGGCTTCTACGACTACCGCGGCGAAACCCCGGTCCCGACCCGCTGAAGGCGCGCGCCGCGGGGCCCCCGGGCCCCGGCCGAGCCGGGGCCCTCCCCACGGCGGGCCGGCGTCTTGCGCCGCCGGCCGGGCTTGCCCGTCACCCCTTTCCCGGGCGCCGGCGATCGGCTATGGCGGCGGCATGCCCCTGATGGTCGAGGATCTCTCCTGCCGGCGCGACGGCCGCCTCGTGTTCGCGGGGCTCTCCTTCGGCCTTGCCGACGGCGAGGCGCGCCTCCTGCAGGGGCCGAACGGCGTCGGCAAGTCCTCGCTTCTGCGCACCCTCGCCGGCCTCGTGCCGGCGGCCGGCGGGCGGATCACGCTCGACGACACCGATCCTGCCGAAACCGACCTCTGGGCCGAGCGCGTCGCCTATGCCGGGCATCTCGACGCGGTGAAGCCGCAGCTCACGGTCGAGGAAAACCTCCGCTTCTGGGCGGCGATCCACGGGACGACGGCGGTCGCGCCCGCGCTCGAGGCCTTCGACCTCGCCGCCATCGCCGGCCGCCCGGCCCACGCCTGCTCGGCGGGGCAGAAGCGACGGCTCGGCCTCGCGCGGCTTCTGCTAGCGCGCCGGCGGCTCTGGCTGCTCGACGAGCCGACGGTGGCCCTCGACCGCGCGGCGGTGGCGCGGCTGCTCGGGGTGGTGTCCGACCATCTCGCGGCGGGTGGCATGGCGCTCGTCGCCACCCATGTCGACCTCGCCCTGACGGCCGCGCCGCCCGTCGTCCTCGCGCCCCCGCCCGCCGGCCGGACCCATCCCGGCGCCCCGGCCGACGACCCTTTCCTCGAGGGCGCCTTCGCGTGACGACCTTGGCGGGCGGAAACCGATGCCGGCAGGCGCGGCCGGGCTGGCGACGCGGGTCCGGGCTTGCCGTACCGCGACGCGGGCTGGCCGGCTGAGAGGATGTGAAAGAATGCCCGCAACGCCGGATTTCTCGGAAAAATGTCCAATCTTGTCAGCGGGCGTTCTTTCGCATCGTCGATACATTTACAAACTCTGAACCCGCGATGTCCGCCGCCACGGCTCTTCTCGCGCGCGAACTTCAGCTTGCGCTTCGCTCCGGCGGCGGCGCCGGGCTCGGGCTTGCCTTCTTCCTCATCGTCGTCCTGCTGGTGCCGCTCGGCATCGGCCCGGATCCCGCCCGGCTCGCCGGCGTCGCGCCGGGGACGCTCTGGATCGCGGCGCTGCTCGCCTGCCTGCTGTCGCTCGACCGGCTGTTCCAGGCCGACGCCGAGGACGGCGCCCTCGACATCCTCGCGCTCTCGCCGCTGCCGCTCGAAGCGATCGTCGCGCTGAAGGCGCTGGCCCACTGGCTGACGACCGGCCTGCCGCTCGTCGCCGTCGCGCCGCTCCTTGGGGTCACCCTCAGCCTGCCGACGCCCGCCTTCGCCTGGCTCGTCGGCGCGCTCGTCGTCGGCACGCCGGCCCTCTCCTTCCTCGGCGCGATCGGCGCAGCCGTCACCGTCGGCATCCGCCGCGGCGGGCTCCTGCTCTCGATCCTCGTGCTGCCGCTCTATCTGCCGACGCTGATCTTCGGGGCGCGCGTCGTCACGGCGGCGGCCGAGGGCGCCGATCCGGTCCCGGCGCTGCTGCTTCTCGCCGGCATCACGCTCTTCGTCCTCGCCGCAGCACCCTTCGCCGCCGCGGCCGCCCTGCGGATCAACCTGCGCTGACCCGGCCGCCCGCCGGGCTCAGGCCGTTGCCGCGACGTGGCTCCTGTAGGCGGCAAGCGCCGCCTCCCGGCCCGCCTTCAGGTCGACGAGGGGCTCGGGGTAATCGTCGGCGGGATCGAGGCCCCAACTTCGCGGCACCGTCTCGAAGAAGGCGGCAGCCTCGCCCCGCGGCGTCTCGCCCCGCCGGCCGAGGAACCGCGCCCGGTAGGCGCCGTCGGGATCGAAGCGCTCGGCCTGGGTCGCCGGGTTGAACACCCGGAAGTACGGCGCCGCGTCCGGGCCCGAGCCCGCGACCCATTGCCAGCCGAGCGCGTTCGAGGCCGGGTCCCAGTCGACGAGGCAGTCGGCGAAGACGTCGGCGCCCGGTTTCCAGCGCGTCATCATGTGCTTGCAGAGATAGCTTGCCACGATCATCCGCACCCGGTTGTGCATCCGCCCCGTGACCCACATCTCGCGCATGCCGGCATCGACGATCGGCTCGCCGGTCATGCCGCGGCGCCAGCGCTCGAAGTCCGGGCTCTTGCCCCGCCACGGGAAGGCGTCCCAGCCCTCGCGCCAGTTGCGCTCGAGGATGTGCGGCGTGTGCCAGGCGAGGTGCCAGGCGAAATCCCGCCAGACCAGCTCCTTGAGGAAATGCTCCGCGCCCGGCGCCCCTTCGGCCCGCGCCCGCTCGCCGGCGTGCCAGATCGCGGCGGGCGAGATCTCGCCGTAGGTGAGGTTCTCCGACAGGTTCGACGTGGCGGGCAGGTCGGGCCGGTCGCGGTCGGTCCTGTAGCTGCGAACCGGCCCATCGAGGAAGGCGCCGAGACGGTCGCGCGCGGCGGCCTCACCGACGGCGACGTGCTCCCCGACGACGGCGGCGCCGCGGTTCATCCGCCGCGCGAGATCCCAGTCCTCGATCCGCTCGCTCGCCGGCCAGACCTGGGGCGCGTGAAGCCGCGGCGGCGCGACCGGCGGGCGCACGTCGCGCGCGGCGACGGCCCGCCAGAAGGGCGAGTAGACCCGGAAGG
>SKOX01000185.1 GCA_007119835.1 Paracoccaceae bacterium | reverse complement strand
GTCGTGCTGCATCTTGCGCCCGGTGGCGATCCAGCTCGCCTCGAGAGACCCGGTGACGCCGCTGGCGAAGCGCAGGAAGGCGCGCGCGACGTCGTCGGTCTCGACCGCCCGCTGCCCGCCAGCGCCGTCGGGGCGGCTCGGGATGACCGTCACGCAGTCGCCGAGGACGGCGTCGATCGGCCCGAGCAGGAACTCGGCCGTCGCCAGGGCGTGGCTGCCGAGGTCGGCGAGGACGCCGCCGCCGACCGGCTCGTTGCGGAAGCTGAACGGGCTTGCGGCGTCGGCCATGTAGTCCTCGGCGTGGATGCCGCGGTAGCTGCGGATCTCGCCGAGCTCGCCTGCCGCGATCATCTCGCGCGCCAGCGCCAGCATCGGGTTGCAGAGGTAGTTGAAGCCGACCTGCGTGAACGCGCCGGCGGCCGCCGCCGCGTCGGCCATCGCGCGGGCATCGGCCGCGGTGGGCGCGAGAGGCTTCTCGCAATAGACGTGCTTGCCCGCCGCGATGGCCGCGAGCGCCATCTCCTTGTGCAGGGCGTTCGGCGCGGTGATGTCGACGAGGTCGATCTCCGGGTTCTCGACGAGCGCCCGCCAGTCGCCCGCGGAATGCGCGAAGCCGAAGGCCCGGGCCGCCTGCGCCGCCAGTTCGTCGGACCGGTCGGCGACCGTGTGGAGCACGATCTCGTAGGGCAGGTCGAAGACCCGCGGCGCCAGGGCGAAGCCGAAGGCGTGGGTCTTGCCCATGAAGCCGCTGCCGATCAGGCCGACGGCGAGCCGCGGTTTCTCAGACGCCATGGAGTGCCGCCCTGTTCACCACCAGCGACGGGTCGATGCGCCCGGCGAAGTAGTCGAGGACGTTCTGCACCGAGGACACCGCCATGCGCTCGGCGCATTCGGCGGTGAGCCCCGCGACATGTGGCGACAGCATCACCTGGTCCATCGCGAGCAGTGGATTTTCGGGCGCCGGCGGCTCGGCCTCGAAGACGTCGAGGCCCGCCGCGGCGATCCGGCCGTCTCGCAGGGCCTCGATCAGGGCCGCCTCATCCACCACGCCGCCGCGAGCGCTGTTGACGAGGATCGCGCCCGGCCGGATCGCCGCGAGCTCGGCCGCGCCGATCACCGGCCGCTCGGTCTTCGGCGCGTGGACCGAGACCGCGTCGGCCCAGGCGAGGGCCTCGCGCAGGTCGGCTGCGGGCGCGACCGGTCCCTCGGGCCAGGCCTGCGCCTCGAGGAAAGGGTCGCAGGCGCGGACCTCCATGGCGAAGCCTTGGGCCATCCGCGCGAGGTGCCGGCCGCTCCGCCCGAAGCCGACGATCAGCAGTCGCTTGCCCGCGAGCTCCGTCGGCTCGAGCCGGTTGCGCCAGCTCCAGTTGCCCTCCCGCACGGCCCGGTCGGCCCGTCCCGCGCGCTTGGCCGCCGCGAGCAGCAGCATCATCGCGTGTTCGGCGACCGAGACCGAGTTGACGTCGCCGACGATGGCGAGCGCGATGCCGCGCCGCTCCAGCGCGCCGAGGTCGACCGCGTCGTAGCCGACGCCGTGGCGGGAGACGATCCGCAGCCGCTCGGCCAGGTTGACGGTCGCGGCCGAGAGCGGTTGCGTGCGGATGACGAGACCGTCGGCCCTGTCGATCAGGGGGGCGTAGCTCGGCTCCGACACCTCCTCGACGTAGTCGAAGGTCACGTCCGGCCGGGACGTCAGCAGGTCGATCCCGCTCGGATGCAGCTTTCCGGCGACCAGGACGTGCGGCATCAGTAGCCCCCCTTGAGGCTGGGAGGGGTCGGGGCCTTGGCCGGACGCGCGCCGGTCAGCTCCCGGAACCGCTTGACGCTCGCGGCCGCGACCGCCGCCAAGAGCCGGGAGTCGCCGCTGACGGTGGTCATGTCGAAGCCCCAGTCGATCGCCCGCGCCGCGTAGTCCGGCGTTCCGCAATGCAGTGCCGCGCGGATGCCGGCGGCCCTGCAGGCGGCGACGATCTTCTGCAGCGCCGCGATCATCTCGGGCTCCTCGCGGTCGAAGGCGGGCGCAAGCCGCCCCTGCGCGAGGCTGAAGGTGAGGTCCGCCGGGCCGACGTAGAGCCCGTCGAGCCCGGGCGTCGCCGCGATCGCCTCGAGGTTCTCCATCGCCTGCGCCGTCTCGATCATCGCGAAGGCGAGGATCTCGCCGTTGGCCTCGGCGGCGTAGTTCGCACCGGCCGAGAAGTTCGCGCGGGTCGGGCCGAAGCTGCGCTGCCCGGCGGGCGGGTAGCGCATGTAGCTGACGAAGGCCGCCGCCTGCTCGGGCGTGTTCACCATCGGGCAGATCACGCCGTAGGCCCCGGCGTCGAGCACCTTCATGATGATGCCGGGCTCGAGCCACGGCACGCGGGCCATCGGCACCACGCCGCTCGCGCGCATCGCCTGGAACATCGGCAGCACGGCCGCGTAGTCGAGCGCCCCGTGCTGCACGTCGACCGTGATGCTGTCGTAGCCCTGCGCCGCCATGATCTCGGCGGTGAAGGCGTTGCCGATGGACAGCCAGCCGTTGATCGTCGGCCGGCCCTCGGCCCAGATTTCCTTGAGCTTGTTCCTGATCATGGCGGCTCCTCAGAAGACGACCTGGGCGCGCTTGGTGTCGAGGTCGTCGGCGATGCCCTCGGCGCCGCTCGCGCGCCCCATGCCGGAGAACCAGGTGCCGCCGAAGGTGACGTCCGCGAGCACCGTCGGCTCGTAGAAGGACCCGGCGTCCGACGCGCCGCGCCAGCCGCCGATGGACAGTCCGTCGTTGCGGTACATGGCGTCACCCGATCTCGCTGACCCTCACGAACCGGCCCTCGGCGGCCGACTTCATCGCCGCCTCCGCCAGGATCAGCGCCCTGCGCCCGTCCTCGAAGCCGACTTCCGGCGGGATGCCCTTCTCGACCGCATCGACGAAGGCGCCGATCTCGGCGTTGAACGCCTCGTGGTAGCGCTCGACGAAGAAATTGAGATAGGGGGCCGCCTTCTCGGTGTGGCGGGCGGAAAAGTGGCTGACCTCGTGCGGCTTGCGGTTGCCGCTGATGAGCATGCCGGTGGTGCCGAGCAGCTCCACGCGCTGGTCGTAGCCGTAGCTGGCCGTGCGGGAGTTGTTGATGTGGCACTGCCTGCCGCTCGCGGTGCGCAGGATGACCATGGCGGTGTCGAAGTCGTCGAGCTCGGCCATCAGCGCCGGGTCGATCAGGCGCCCGCCGATCGCGAAGACCTCCTCGGGCTCCTCGTCCAGCATGAAGCGGGCGAGGTCGAAATCGTGGATCGTCATGTCGCGGAACAGGCCGCCCGCGGCCTCGTAATAGGCGCGCGACGGCATGCCGGGATCGCGCGAGGTGATGACGACCTGGTGCAGGTCGCCGATCTCGCCTGCGCGCATCGCGTCGCGCGCGGCACGATGGCCGGGGTCGAAGCGGCGGTTGAAGCCGAGCTGAATGACCGGATCCCTGCCGCGGATCGCTTCGGCGCAGGCGTTGACCCGCGCGAGGCTGAGGTCGATCGGCTTCTCGCACAGAACCGGCTTGCCCGCCGCGACGGACTGCTCGATGTAGTCGGCGTGGGTCGGCGTGGCGGTGGCGATGAGGACCGCATCGACTTCGGGCGACGCGAAGACAGCCTCGGCGGTCTCGGCTACGGAGACGCCGTGCCGGGCCGCGGTGTCGTCGGCGGACGGGCGGTGCACGTCGTAGACCGCAGCCAGCGCTGCGCGCGGATGCGCGGCGATGTTCGCGGCATGCATGCCGCCGATCCGGCCGCAGCCGAGCACGGCAATTCGTAACATGGCAGCTCCTCCCCCGTCGGACAAGGCAACGTTTGTTGCACATGACTTGCGCTGTCAATACACGTTCCTTAAACAGAATGCAGCATGCATCTTGGGGAGGAAGCAGGATGAACCGGCCGACCGTCCGACTGACCATGGCGCAGGCCCTGGTGCGCTACCTGTGCAACCAGTTCACCGAGATCGACGGCGAGCGCGTGCCGCTGTTTGCCGGGGTCTTCGCGATCTTCGGCCACGGCAACGTCACCTGTCTCTCGGAAGCCCTCGAGGCGGTTCAGGACACCCTGCCCACCTGGCGCGGCCAGAACGAGCAGTCGATGGCGCTCGCGGCGATCGGCTATGCCAAGGCCATGCGCCGGCGCCAGCTCATGGTCGCCACCTCCTCGATCGGGCCGGGCGCCACCAACATGCTGACCGCCGCGGGTCTTGCCCATGCCAACCGGCTGCCCGTCCTGCTGCTGGCCGGGGACGCCTTCGCCAACCGCCGGCCCGACCCGGTGATGCAGCAGGTCGAGCATTTCGGCAACCCGACCATCACCGTCAACGACGCCTTCAGGGCGGTGTCGCGCTACTGGGACCGCATCGCGCTGCCCGAGCAGATCATCGGCTCGCTGCCGCAGGCGGTGGCGACGATGCTCGACCCGGCGGATTGCGGCCCGGCCTTCCTCGCGCTCTGCCAGGACGCCCAGGAAGTCGCCTTCGACTATCCCGACGCATTCTTCGAACCGACGGTCTGGACGATCCCGCGCCCGCGCCCCGACCGCGCGCGGCTGGCGGAGGCGGTGGCGCTCCTGAAGTCGGCCAAGAGGCCGCTGATCGTCTCCGGGGGCGGCGTGCGCTATTCGCTGGCCGAGCAGACGGTGGCGCAGTTCGCGCTCGACCGCGGCATCCCGATCGTCGAGACCATCGCCGGCAAGGGTGCCGTCGCCCACGACCATCCGGCGCATGCGGGGCCGATCGGCATCATCGGCTCGACATCGGCCAATGCGCTCGCCGCCGAAGCCGACGTGGTGCTGGCGATCGGCACGCGGCTGATGGACTTCACCACCGGCTCCTGGACGGTCTTCGACCACGACGCCCGGATCATCGGCATCAACGCCGCGCGCTGGGACGCGGGCAAGCACCGCTCGCTGCCGGTGGTGGGCGACGCCCGCGAGACCGTCGCCGAGCTCGACGCAGCCTTGAGCGACTGGAAGGCGGACGGAGACTGGACGGCGAGGGCGCGCACGCTGATGGCCGAGTGGGACCGGATCGTCGACGACCACCAGAAGCCGACCAACGCCCCGGTCCCGACCTACGCCCAGGTCGTCGCCGCCGTGCAGCGCGGCGCGAAGCCGGACGATCCGATCATCACCGCCGCGGGCGGCCTGCCCGGCGAGCTGGTCAAGGGCTGGCGGGTGAAGTCGCCGGGCACCTTCGACTGCGAGTTCGGCTTCTCGTGCATGGGCTACGAGATCGCGGCGGGATGGGGCTACGCCATGGCCCGTCCCGGCACGACGCCGATCGTCATGGTCGGCGACGGCACCTATCTGATGATGAATTCCGACATCTATTCGTCGGTGCTCGCCGGCCACAAGTTCATCCTGATCGTCTGCGACAACGGCGGCTACGGCGTCATCAACCGCCTGCAGAACGCCAAGGGCACGCCGGGCTTCAACAACCTCCTGCGCGACTGCAAGGTGGTCGAGCCGTTCCCGGTCGACTTCGTCAGGCACGCCGAAGCCATGGGCGCGCTCGCCCGGCGGTGCGAGAGCGTCGCCGACCTCGAGGACGCGATGGCATGGGCGCAGGGCACCGACCGCACGACGGTCATCAGCATCGAGACCGACGCCTTCGCCTGGGTGCCGGGCGATGCCGACTGGGATGTGGGCGTGCCCCAGGTCTCGGAGCGCGCCAGCGTGCGCGAGGCGCACGAAAAGCAGACCGAGATCCGGGCGAAGCAGCGCGTGGGCGTGTGAGATGAAAGCCAAGCTCGGCATCGCCCCGATCGCCTGGTGGAACGACGACCTCGAGCAGCTGAGCGACGACGTCAGCCTCGAGGAATGCCTGCGCCAGGCGAGCGACGCCGGCTTCACCGGCATGGAGACCGGCCGCCGCTTCCCGATGGATGCGGCGCGGCTCGGCCCGATCCTCGGGCGCTACGGCATCTCGGTGTGCGGCGGCTGGTTCTCGGGCCTGCTTCTCGACGGCGACATCGAGGCCGAAAAGGACCGGATCGCCGGGCAGCTGGCGTTCTTCAAGGCCGCCGGCGCGCCCTGCATCGTCTACGGCGAGACCGCCCGCTCGATCCAGGGCGACCGGTCGAAGCCGCTGGCTGCGAAGCCGAGGCTGTCCGAGGAGGAGATGAAGGCCTACGGCCGCAGGATGACCGCCTTCGGCGAATGGTGCGCCGACCAGGGCATGCCGCTCGTCTACCATCACCACATGGCCGCGGCGGTCGAGACCGAGGAAGAGCTCGACCTGTTCATGACACACTCGGGCGCCGGCATCCCGCTGCTCTACGACGCGGGCCACATGGCCTTCGCCGGGGGCGACGTTCTGCGGGTCATCGACAGGCACCACGGCCGCATCGCGCATGTCCACGCCAAGGACGTGCGCCGCCGCGTGATCGACGGGCTCGACCGGACCCGCGAGAGCTTCCTCGACGCGGTCGTGAAGGGCGCCTTCACCGTCCCCGGCGACGGCGACCTCGACTTCGAGGCCATCGCAAGACGCCTCGCCGGGCACGGCTACGAGGGCTGGTTCGTCGTCGAGGCAGAGCAGGACCCGAAGGTCAGCCCGCCGCTCGAGATGGCGAAGATCGGGCACAGGGAGCTTCTGCGCGTCCTCGAGGCCGCGGGATACCAGGTGGAGGGATGAAGGGATGAACAGGATCGACGGCAAGATCTGCGTCGTCACGGGCTCGACCCAGGGCCTCGGCGCCGCCATCGCGCGCCGGCTGGCCGAGGCCGGGGCCGGCGGGCTGGTCACGCTCGGGCGCAACGCGGAGAATGGTCGGGCGGTGGCCGACGCGATCGCCCGCGACACCGGCGCGGCCGTGCACTTCGTCCGCGCCGATCTCGGCCAGGTCGAGGATTGCAGGGAGGTCGTCGCCGAAGCCGCCCGGGTGTTCGGTCGGGTCGACGTGCTGGTGAATGCCGGCGCCCTGACCGACCGGGGGACCATCCTCGACACCTCGCCGGAGCTCTTCGACCGCATGTTCGCGATAAACGTGCGCGGGCCGTTCTTCCTGATGCAGGAAGCCATCCGGCTGATGATCCGGCAGGGCGTCGCCGGCGCGATCGTCAACATCGGCTCGATGTCCGAACATGCCGGGCAGCCCTTCATCAGCGCCTACTGCGCCTCCAAGGGCGCGCTCGCGACGCTGACCCGCAACACCGCCTTCGCGGTGATGGGCAACCGCATCCGGGTCAACCAGCTCGACATCGGATGGATGTCCTCCGACCACGAGCGCGCGCTGCAGGCGGCCGAGACCGGAGACCCGGATTGGGAAGCCAAGGCGGCGGCCAAGCTCCCGTTCGGGCGCCTCATCGATCCCGCCGAGGTGGCGCGGGCGGTGAACTTCATGGTGTCCGACGACGCGGGCCTGATGACGGGCGCGGTCGTCGCCTTCGATCAGTCCGTCTGGGGCGCCTACGCCGCCCAGGCGCCGGCACCCGAGGGCCCCATGTCGCTCTGAACGCGAGCCGGCCCGGGGCCGGAGCCGGTCGGTCAACCGATCCGTCACCCGCCGCCGCCGTCAGCGGCTGGTGACGGTCGGGATGCGCGGGTTCTTGTCGTCGCCCTGGAGGCGCGCGGCGAGGGCAACGGTCAGCGCCTGGGCCAGGCACATCGGCGCCGCGAGCGAGCGCGAGAAGGTGTATTCGTGCTCCGGAACCGAGAACAGCAGCTCGGCATTCTTGGCGAGCGGCGACAGCGTGCTGTCGGATATGGCGATGACGACGGCGCCCCGGCTCGCGGCCTCTTCGACGATGTTGACGACCTCGGTGGCGTAGAAGCGGAACGACACCGCCAGGAGCAGGTCGCCGCTCCGCATCGCGCGCGCCATGTGGGTCGCCAGTCCGCCGCCGGCGTCGAGCAGCACGCAGCGCTTGCCGAGCATCGTCAGGACGTAGCGCAGCAACTCGACCACGGGCGTCGAGCGAAGCTGACCGAGCAGATAGATGACGTCGGCCTTTTCCAGAAGGTCGGCGGCCCGGCGCAGATCGTCGGGGGCGATGTCGGCCAGCAGCCCCTCGAGAGAGGCCACGTCGCGCATGACCAGATCCCGGAGGAACTCGAATTCGCTGCGGTCCTTCCGCGCGCCCAGTTCCCCCTCCAGGGCCCTGATCCGGGCTTCGAACCCGGGCGCCGCCGTCGAGAGGCGCCTCTGGAACAGCTCCTGGAGATCCCTGAAGCCGGAATAGCCCAGCGCCTGAGCGAAGCGGACGAAGCTCGAGGCGTGCATGCCGCAGCGCTCCGCGATCGCGTTGACCGAGCGCACCGCGACGTCGTTCGGATTCTGGGTCAGATAGAGCGCGATGGTCTTGTAGCCTTTGCTCATCGACTCGTAGCGCTCGTGGATGACCCGGATGAGCTCTTCGTAGTCCGTCGGCGCGTCAGGTCTTGCCACGACCTCAAACCTCGCAACTTTCGTTGCAGGATGCACCTGCGCCGGCGCGGACGTCAACATGCAGCGCCCCACGCGGGGGCGGGCGTGGACGTGGCGCCGCCGACCGGCTCCGCCAGTCGCTACGGCTCCGCTCGCCGCCGCGGAGGTCGATCATGGAGCGGCCGGCCGTGCACGCGTCGGTGCGGCGGATCGGTGCCGACCTGCGCGGGCATGCAATCGCCGGGGCCGACGATGCGCCGGCTCACCCGCCTGCCTCGCC
>SKOX01000085.1 GCA_007119835.1 Paracoccaceae bacterium | reverse complement strand
GCCTGCGGCTCGGTCAGGTTCATGGTCCCGGTCCACCTGCCGGAGACGAGCATCGGCAGATAGGCCGCCTTCAGCGCCTCGCTGCCATTGGCCTCGAGCGCCAAGATCATGCTGTGGGTAAGCAGCGGGCAGGTCTGAAGCGCGAGACAGGCGCCAGCGAACATCTCGCTCACGCAGACCGAGAGAGCTTGTGGCAGCCCCATCCCGCCATGAGCGGGATCGCCTGCGGCACCAACCCAGCCACCGTCGGCGATGGCCCCGTAACCTTGGGGAAAGCCTGGCGGGGTGTGGACGACGCCGCTCTGCAACCGCGCGGGACAGGTATCGCCGGTGCGGTTGAGGGGCGCGAGGACGTCCTCCGCGAGGCGGGCTGCCTGTTCCAGGACGGCGCGGGCGGTTTCCGGTCCGGCATGGGCGAAGCGGGGCGTGGCGGCGACACGGTCGTAGCCGAGCGCGGCAAGAAGGGCCGTGATCTGTGGGACGGGGGGTCTGAAGGCCATAGCTCCTCCGGCGGCACGCAACGGGACGCCGAAACGCCCCGTTCCAGCTAGACGCCATCGGCATTCACCGGCAAGGGGCTGCTCTCAACGCGAAGCGGGCGCCGGGGATCTTCCCGGCGCCCACATGTCGACAACATCGCGGGTTCCCGCGGACGGAGGCGTCACTGCTCCATGATGAGCTCGATCTGGTCCATCTGATCCTGGCCCTCCAGGGAATCGTCGTTGAGAACCAGAAGAACCTCAGACAGCTGGGTCAGGGTGAGGTCGCCCGCGTCCGCGTCGATCCCGATCCGGGCAAACTCGGTGTTCACCGTCTCCCGCATCTCCATGACCTGGCCCTGCATGATGCCCATGTCCTGGACAGCCGCGGTGTCCTCCTCCGCAACCTGCGCCAGGGCGGGGCTGGAGGCGAGAAGCGTGGCGGTGGCGGCTGCCGCAAGAATACGTCGCATGATGATACCTCTTTCGCTGCACAAAGTTTGCTCGCCGCCTCAGCGACGATCGATCCTACGCACCACCAACGCACCTGATCGCTTTTGGTTGCAGCGCTTTGCGCGGGTCCTGCGGGCGGCCGCTGTCGCAGTCCGAAACGGCCGCGGGGGCGGCGCCGGAACGCCGCCCCCGCGGGCACGATACGGCCGGCCGGAGTTCAGTACCGGTAGTGATCGGGTTTGAACGGTCCCGCTGCAGTGACCCCGATATAATCGGCCTGTTCCGGGCGCAGCTCGGTAAGCTTGACGCCGATCTTGCCGAGGTGGAGGCGGGCCACCTTCTCGTCGAGGTGCTTGGGCAGGACGTAGACCTTGTTCTCGTACTGGTCGCCCTTGCTCCAGAGCTCGATCTGGGCAAGCACCTGGTTGGTGAACGAGGCAGACATCACGAACGACGGGTGGCCGGTGGCGTTGCCGAGGTTGAGGAGCCGGCCCTGGGACAGGAGGATCATGCGCTTCCCGTCGGGAAACTCGATCATGTCCACCTGATCCTTGATGTTCGTCCACTTGAAGTTCTTGAGCGCCGCAACCTGGATCTCGTTGTCGAAGTGACCGATGTTCCCGACGATCGCCATGTCCTTCATCGCCCGCATGTGGTCGACGGTGATGACGTCCTTGTTGCCGGTGGCGGTGATGAAGATGTCGGCCTTGGGCGCGACGTCGTCCATCGTCACGACCTCGAAGCCGTCCATCGCCGCCTGAAGCGCGCAGATCGGGTCGACCTCGGTGACGACGACGCGGGCGCCGGCGCCCTGCAGCGACGCCGCCGAGCCCTTGCCGACGTCGCCGTAGCCGGCGACGACCGCCACCTTGCCGGCCATCATCGTGTCGGTGGCGCGGCGGATGCCGTCGACGAGGCTTTCCTTGCAGCCGTACTTGTTGTCGAATTTCGACTTGGTGACGCTGTCGTTGACGTTGATCGCCGGGAAGGGCAGCCGCCCCTTCTCCATGAGCTGGTAGAGGCGGTGGACGCCGGTCGTCGTCTCCTCGGACACGCCCCGGATCGCGTGGCGCTGCTTGGTGAACCAGCCAGGGCTCGCCGCCATGCGCTTCCTGATCTGCGCGAAGAGGTATTCCTCCTCCTCGCTCGTCGGGTTCTCGATGAGGTTGCCCTCGCCCTCCTCGACCCGTGCGCCGATCAGGATGTACATCGTGGCGTCGCCGCCGTCGTCGAGGATCATGTTGGCGCCGCCGTCGAAGCCGAAGATCCGGTCGGTGTAGGACCAGTAATCCTCGAGGCTCTCGCCCTTGATCGCGAAGACCGGCACGCCCGCCGCCGCGATCGCCGCAGCCGCATGGTTCTGGGTCGAATAGATGTTGCACGACGCCCAGCGCACCTCGGCGCCGAGATGCACCAGCGTCTCGATCAGCACGGCCGTCTGGATGGTCATGTGGAGCGAGCCAGCGATCCGCGCGCCGGTCAGGGGCTTTGCGCCACCGTATTCCTCGCGCAGCGCCATGAGGCCCGGCATCTCGGTCTCGGCGATCTGGATTTCCTTGCGCCCGTACTCCGCAAGGCCGAGATCGCGAACCGCGTGGTCGAGGACGGCGGTGTCCAGTGTCATGTGCTAGCTCCCATGTCGTGGCTTGACCGGCGACTTAGCATCGAGAGGCCACGACGGCAACTTCACGGGGCGAAGACCCTTGCGCCCCGCCCACGGAGCGAAGGCCCGTCGCCCCGTCCCTAGCGGGTCTCCTCGAGCGCCACGCCGTGCCCCCAGAGATGACGCAGATGGGCGAGCGTCGCCTCACGCGGCGCACGCTCGAGCGGGATGCCGTCCCGCTCGAAATGCTTCAGCCGCAGCACCCTGTCGCCGAGCAGGTCGACGTCGACGATCTGGATGTCGGGCTCGCGCACTGCGATGTCGCGGGACCGCGCCAGCGCCTCGCGCACGTCGAGATAGCCGCGCTCGTCGTGAATGCCAGAAACGGTCACCCAGGGCTCGGCGGCCTCGTCGGCGCAGGCGAAGAGGCGGAAGTCGCGCATCACCTTCGGGCTGAGATACTGCTGGATGAAGCTCTCGTCGCGATAGTTTGCCCAGGCGTCCTTCAGGACGCCGCGCCAGTCGCCCTTGCCTGCGATCTCGGGGAACCAGGCGCGATCCTCCTCGGTCGGATCGACGCAGATGCGCTTGATGTCCTGCATCATGGCGAAGCCGAGCGCATAAGGGTTGATGCCGCCGAAGCGCCGGTCGTCGAAGTCCGGCTGGGTGATGACGTTGGTATGGTGATGCAGCACCTCGATCATGGCGCCGTCGTCGATACGGCCGCGCTCGTGCAGGCGGTTCAGCATCTCCCAGTGCACGAAGCAGGCGCAGCCCTCGTTCATCACCTGGGTCTGCTTCTGCGGATAGAAGTATTGCGAGATGTTGCGCACGATGCGCAGCACCTGCCGCTGCCACGGCTTCAGAGTCGGCGAGTGGTTCTCGATGAAGTAGAGCAGGTTCTCCTCGGGCAGACGCATCGACCGGAGCCGCTCGCGCAGGTCGCTCCCGTCCGGCGCCGGCCGGCGCGATCCCGGCATCGCGTCCCAGAGATAGTTGACCGAACGCTCCTCCTCCTCGAGACGAAGCCGCTCGCGCGCGCGCGCCTCACGCTCGGACGGCGCGGGCGGGCGGCGGTGCCGGAAGACGCTCGAGGGCATCAGCGCGTGTGCCGAATCGAGAAGCCGCTCGACCTCCACGGCGCCGTGCCGCTCCTCGCAGCGCTGGATGTAGGCCTTGGCGTAGTTGAGGTACTCGAGGAAGCCGTCGGGGTCGGTCCACTGCCGGAACAGGTGGTTGTTCTTGAAGAAGTGATTGTGGCCGAAGGCGGCGTGCGCGATCACCAGCGCCTGCAGCGGCATGGTGTTCTCTTCCATGCAGTAGGAGATGCACGGATTGGAGTTGATGACGATCTCGTAGGCGAGCCCCTGCGCGCCCTTCCGGTAGAGCCGCTCGTGGTGGATGAAGTGCTTGCCGAAGGACCAGTGCCGGTACATCAGCGGCATGCCGACGGAGGAGTAGGCATCGAGCATCTGCTCGGACGAGATGATCTCGATCTGGTTGCGGTAGAAGTCGAGGTCGAGATCCTCCCGCGCGATCTGCTCCATCGCGTCGTAGGTGCGGCGCAGGGTGTCGAAGTCCCAGTCGGCGCCCTGGAACAGCAGCTCAGGCTTGCGCTTCCCCTTAGGCATCGGCGGCCTTCGCGCTGCGGCGGGCGAAAAGCTCGCGGAAGACCGGATAGATGTCCGAGGGGCGCGAGATCCGCTTCATCGCGAAGTTGCCCCACTGCTCCGCCACCTGGCGGTAGGCGAGCCAGAGTTCGGTGCCGTTACGGTCGCTCTTCAAGAAGCGCGCCTCCTCCTCGGCGATGATCTCGATGTAGGCGAAGTACTGGCAGAGGCCCATGAGCCCCTCGTTCAGCAGCTGGACGCAGCCTGCGGAATCGCCAGTGTAGTTGTCGCCGTCCGAGGCCTGGGCTGCGTAGATGTTCCACTCCGAGGGCGCGTAGCGCTCCTCGACGACCCGCTGCATCTCGCGAAGCGCCGTAGAGACGACGGTGCCCCCGGTCTCGCGCGAGTGGAAGAAGGTGTCCTCGTCGACCTCGCTCGCGTAGTGGGTGTGGCGGATGAAGACCAGCTCGACCCGCTCGTAGCGGCGGCTGAGGAAGAGGTGGAGCAGCACGAAGAACCGCTTGGCGAGGTCCTTCTCGCGCTCGCCCATCGAGGCAGAGACATCCATGAGGCAGAACATCACCGCGTTCGACTTCGGCCGCGGTTTCGGCTCGAAGTAGTTGTAGCGGACGTCGAGCGGGTCGAGATAGGGCACCCGCTTCTGCCGGCGCAGCAGCTCGTCCAGTTCGGCCCGGATCGCCAGAAGCTCCTCGCGCTGCGCCTCGTCGGGCTCGTGGATCTCCTCGAGATCGAAGAGCCGCGCGCGCAGGGCGCTCACGGCGGCGTCGCTCGGGCGCCGGAGCGCCAGGCGGCGACCGAAGGCGTTGCGCATGGTGCGGCGCACGTTGAGGTTGCCCGGCGTGCCGGTGACCGAGATGCCCGCCCGCTTCGGCTCGGTCGCCTCGACCTCCTTCAGCGTCTTCTTGATCATGTCGGGCAGCTCGAGATCCTCGAAGAAGACGTCGAGCAGTTCCTCCCGCGACAGGGCGAAGACGAAGTCGTCCTCCCCGTCGCCGCTCGGCGCCCCCTTCCTGCCGCGCCCGCCCCCGCCCCCGGGCGGCTTGTCGATGCGGTCGCCGGCGCGGAAGTGCTTGTTGCCGGGCAGCACGCGCTCGCGCCGCCCGCCTTCGCTGGCATGATGGAAGTGCGGCTCGTGGATCGAGTCGGCCGGCACCGACACCTTGCCGCCGCGGTCGACGTCGGCAATGCCGCGCTTCTTGACGGCTTCGTCGACCGCCTGCTTCACGTAGGAGCGGACCCGGCGGATGAAGCGTCGGCGGTTGCCGAGGTTCTTGTCCTTGGGGTTGAGGCGGCGATCGATGAAGTTTGCCATGTGACCCCGGTCAGCCCGCCTTGTTCACGCGCATGTACCATTCGACCAGCCGCCTCACCTGGCGGGGCGTGTAGCCGCGCGCCGCCATCCGGTCGACGAACTCGGCGTGCTTCGCTTCGGTCTCCTTGTCGCGCTTGGCGCCGAAGGAGATCACCGGCAGCAGATCCTCCACCTGGGAGAACATCCGCTTCTCGATGACCCGGCGGAGCTTCTCGTATTTGTGCCAGGCCGGATTGCGGCCCTCGTTCTCGGCACGGGCGCGCAGGACGAACTTCACGACCTCGTTGCGGAAGTCCTTGGGGTTGGCGATGCCCGCCGGCTTCTCGATCTTGGCGAGCTCGCCCTCCAGAACCTCCCGGTCGAACATCTGGCCGGTGTCGGCATCCTTGAAGTCCTGCTCCTCGATCCAGGCATCGGCATAAGCGATGTAGCGGTCGAAGAGGTTCTGGCCGTAGTCGGAGTAGCTTTCGAGATACGCCTTCTGGATCTCCTCGCCGATGAACTCGGCATAGCGCGGCGCGAGCTCGGTCCGGATATAGTCGAGGTAGCGCGTCTCGACCTCGTCGGGGAACTGCTCGCGCTTGATCGCCTGCTCCAGCGCGTACATCATGTGCACCGGATCGGCCGCGACCTCCTCGGTGTCGTGGTTGAAGGTCTCCGACAGCACCTTGAACGCGAAGCGGGTCGAGATGCCGGTCATGCCCTCGTCGACGCCGGCCGCGTCGCGGTACTCCTGGAGCGATCGCGCCTTGGGGTCGGTGTGCTTCAGCGTCTCGCCGTCGTAGACCCGGAGCTTCGAGTAGAGCGTCGAGTTCTCGTGCTCGCGGAGCCGCGTCAGCACCGAGAACCGCGCCAGGATCGGCAGCGTCTCCGGCGCCCGCGACGCCTCGGCGAGCGAGGAGCCGCTGAGCAGCTTCTCGTAGATCTGCGCCTCCTCGGTCGCGCGCAGGCAGTAGGGCACCTTCACCACCGAGATGCGGTCGAGGAAGGCCTCGTTGTTCTTGTTGCCCTTGAACTGCTGCCACTCGGACTCGTTCGAGTGTGCGATGATGATGCCCTGGTAGGGCATGGCGCCGATGTTCTCCGTGCCGACGTAGGAGCCCTCCTGGGTCGCGGTCAGCAGCGGGTGGAGCACCTTGATCGGTGCCTTGAACATCTCGACGAATTCGAGAAGACCCTGCGTCGTGCGGTTCAGCCCGCCCGAGTAGCTGTAGGCGTCGGGGTCGTTCTGGCTCAGATGCTCGAGCTTGCGGATGTCGAGCTTGCCGACGAGCGTCGAGACGTCCTGGTTGTTCTCGTCGCCCGGCTCGGTCTTGGCGACGCAGAGCTGGCGGAGCTTCGAGGGATACGCCTTGACGACGCTGAACTTCGAGATGTCGCCGTCATACTCCTCGAGCCGCTTCACCGCCCAGGGCGACATGAGGCCGCTGAGCAGCCGGCGGGGGATGTTGTACTTGTCCTCGAGCAGGTCGCCGAAGCTCTCGCGGTCGAAGAGGCCGAGCGGGCTTTCGAACAACGGGCTGATCTGGTCGCCGGCCTTGAGGATGTAAACCGGCTCCTTCTCCATCAGCGCCTTGAGGATCTCGGCGATCGACGACTTGCCGCCGCCGACCGGCCCGAGCAGGTAGAGGATCTGCTTGCGCTCCTCGAGACCCTGGCTCGCGTGGCGGAAGAAGCCGACGATCCGCTCCACCGTCTCCTCGGCGCCGTAGAGGCCGTCGAAGGCGCGGTAGCGCTTGATCGTCCGGTTGAGGAAGATGCGCCCGAGCCGCTGGTCCTGGCTGGTGTCGACGAATTCCGGCTCGCCGATCGCCGCGACCATGCGCTCTGACGCCGTGGCGCGCATCAGCGCGTCGTCCCGGCATCCGAGCAGGTAATCCTGCAGCGACATCTCGTCGACCTTCAGGCGGTCGTAGACCTCTGCGAACCGGTTAAAGATCTCCATCCGCGATCGTCCTCCTTCTGCCGAGCCGCCGCCCCCCGCCAGCAGCGGACCCTACCGTAAATACTTGGTGTCTGGGTCGAGTTGCGTCACCTGTCCCG
Source organism: Paracoccaceae bacterium (assembly GCA_007119835.1). Taxonomy (GTDB): domain Bacteria; phylum Pseudomonadota; class Alphaproteobacteria; order Rhodobacterales; family Rhodobacteraceae; genus Amaricoccus. The sequence continues at coordinate 1,154 of SKOX01000085.1, read as the reverse complement.
AGAGCGTTTGATGATAAATTTATCGTTCGCTGGGCCAACAAGCGGCCCTTGGTTAACCTTTGGGCGGTTGCGACACGAGACCCGCGCCAGCGCCGCCGCATGCTCGTCGCCTATCATCGACAGCCTCGCACGATCGCACGAGCGCGCCTTGATCCCTGAGACCGCAGTCTAACATACACGGGAGGCGTACGGCACGTGGTCGCTTCGCCTCACCCGCGGAACTCGCCCTGGGAACGGGGAGTTATCCGAACGAAAACCGCGCTGCGACGAACGGCGCGCGCACCGACAGACCCGCACGGACGGAGGAGAATCATGAAAACCCTGATGGCGACCGCGGCGCTGGTGGCTGGCCTCGGCGGCGCGAGCTTCGCGCAGGTGGCGACGGAAGAGCCCGCACAGGCGCAGGAACCGATGCAGGACCAGGAGCCGATGCCGGAGACGGCCGAGGAGACGGCGGCGGAGCCCGCTCCCGCGCTCGAGCCGGAGGCCGACGTCGGCGGCGCGGTCGGCTTGGCGACCGGCGCAGTGGGCGAAACCTTCTTCATCCGGGCGCCGCAGGAGTACCACATCCTGTCCACGGACCTGCCGGGGCACCCGGTCTACCTCGACACCACCGCCACCGGCCTTCAGCGCATGACGGCCGCCGATCCCGCGGCGGAGGGCACGGTGGACAGGGAGGTCGCGGAAGGCGAGCGACCGCTCGGCGAGGTCGTGGAGCTCCTGCTCGACCGCCGCGGCGGCGCGGCTGCGCTCGTGATCGAGCTCGACGAGGCGATGCGCGGCGGCGAGCGCGAGGTCGCTGCGGCAATGGGCCTCGTCCGGATGCTGCCGGACCCCGAAGATCCGCGTGTCACGCGTATCCTGCTGTCGCTCGATCCCGTGGACCTCGAGAACGCGCCGACCTTCGAGCGCCCGGACGCGCGGGAAGGAGACGCCGCGGCGGCAGAGGAAGAGGAGCCGCAGGCCCAGCCGATGCAGTAGGAGCGGCCGCCGGCTTCCCTCCAAGGACACCTGGCAAAAAGAAGGGCCCGTCGCGCCTGCGACGGGCCCCGATCATTCACCCTGCGGGTCGTGTCAGTCGATCAGCTGGATCGAACTGGCCGAAGTACGCCCGTCGCGACCCGGCTCGAGCTCGAACGAGACCTTCTGGCCGT
>SKOX01000068.1 GCA_007119835.1 Paracoccaceae bacterium | reverse complement strand
TGCTCGTCGCGGGGCATTACGAGGCGATGCTCGAGCATTACGGCCTGATGCTCGGTCCCCGCGTCGCGCGCAAGCATCTCGGCTGGTATCTCGAGGCGGCGGGCGCCGATCCGGCCTTCCGGCGCGGCCTCCTGACCGAGGCGGAGCCCGCCCGCGTGCTGCGCGCCCTCCGGGCGCCGTGGCCCGAGGCCGAGCCGCGGGAGCAGGCGGCATGACCGCGGCGCCGAGCTACGAGGCGATCTGGAGCGCCGTGCCCTACCCGGCCCTGGTCATCGCACCCGACGACCACGTGCGCATGGCCAACCCCGCGGCGGAGAGCGCGGCCGGCGCCTCGCAGCGGCAGCTTCGCGACAAGCCGCTGGCGCGCTTCCTGGGCGGGGATTCGGTGATCCTCGACGTCGTCGCCCAGGCGCGGCGGACGGAAGTGTCGGTCGCGCAGTACAACGTCGAGGTCGGCTGGCTCGAGGGCGGACGCCAGACCCACCACGTCCACGCCACGCCGCTCCACGACGGGAGCGGCGACGTGCTGCTGCTGCTGCACCCGCAGGGCCTCGCCGACAAGATGGACCGCTCGCTCTCCTACCGCTCCGCGGCGCGGTCGGTGACCGGGATGGCCGCCATGCTGGCCCACGAGATCCGCAATCCGCTCGCCGGCATCGGCGGCGCGGCGCAGCTGCTCGAGATGTCGCTGTCGGACTCGGAGCGCGAGCTCACCGGGCTGATCCGGGAGGAGGCGGCGCGGATCGGCAAGCTCGTCGACAGGGTCGAGCAGTTCGGCGACCTGCGCCCGGCCCAGCGGCAGGCGCTCAACATCCACGACGTGCTCGACCGGGCGCGGCGGTCGGCGGCGGCGGGCTTCGCCGCCCACGCCCGCTTCACCGAGGAGTTCGACCCCTCGCTGCCGTCCACGTCCGGGGACCCCGACCAGCTGCTGCAGGTCTTCCAGAACCTGCTGAAGAACGCGGCCGAGGCGATCCCCAAGGTCGGCGGCGTCATCGGGATCTCGACGGCCTTCCGCCCCGGCGTGAAGATCACGAGCCCCGGCGGCCACTCCGAGAGCCTGCCGCTCCTCGTCACCGTCACCGACAACGGCCCCGGCATCCCCGAGACGCTGATCCGGAACATCTTCGACCCCTTCGTCAGCTCGAAGGCGAACGGCTCCGGGCTCGGGCTGTCGCTGGTGTCGAAGTTCATCTCCGACCACGGCGGCACCATCGAGTGCGACAGCCGCCCCGGGCGGACCCGCTTCCAGATCCGGCTGCCGGTCTGGAAGGGCGAAGACAGCGAAGCGGAGGTCTGAGCATGGAAGGCACCATCCTGGTCGCGGACGACGACCGCACGATCCGCACCGTGCTCGCCCAGGCGCTGACCCGCGCGGGCTGCCGGGTGCGCTCGACGGGCACGGCCTCGACCCTGTGGCGCTGGATCGAGGAGGGCGAGGGCGACGTCGTCGTCACCGACGTGATGATGCCCGACGGCGACGCCCTCGACCTCCTGCCCGCGATCAAGAAGCGCCGTCCCGACCTGCCGATCATCGTGATGAGCGCGCAGAACACGGTGATGACCGCGATCCGCGCCGCCGAGGTCGGGGCCTACGAGTATCTGCCGAAGCCCTTCGACCTCAAGGAGGTGCTGGCCCAGGTCTCGAAGGCGCTGGTGCGGACCGCGCGCAAGCCGCAGCCTGCGGCGGAGGAGGATCAGGGGCGCGAGGACAACCTGCCGCTGATCGGCCGCAGCCCGGCGATGCAGGAGGTCTACCGCATCCTCGCGCGGCTGATGAATACCGATCTCGGCGTGATGATCACCGGCGAGAGCGGCACCGGCAAGGAGCTCGTCGCGCGGGCGCTGCACAATTTCGGGCTGCGCAAGAACGGGCCGTTCGTCGCGATCAACATGGCGGCGATCCCGCGCGACCTGATCGAATCGGAGCTGTTCGGCCACGAGAAGGGCGCCTTCACCGGCGCCGACCGGGCGATGGCCGGCAAGTTCGAGCAGGCGAGGGGCGGCACGCTGTTCCTCGACGAGGTCGGCGACATGCCGCGCGACGCCCAGACCCGGCTGCTGCGGGTGCTGCAGGAGGGCGAGTTCACCCGGATCGGCGGGCGCGAGTTGCAGACGGCCAACGTGCGCATCGTCGCCGCGACCCACCAGGACCTGCGGTCGCTGATCACCGAGGGCAAGTTCCGCGAGGATCTGTTCTACCGCCTCAACGTCGTGCCGATCCGCCTGCCGTCCTTGCGCGAGCGGCTCGACGACGTTCCCGACCTCGTCCGGCACTTCCTGCGCAAGGCCGAGGCCGAGGGCCTGCCGCGCAAGGCGATCGCCAGGGAAGCGTTCGACCTCCTGAAGAAGCAGCCCTGGACCGGCAACGTGCGCGAGCTCGAGAACCTGGTGCGGCGGCTCTGCGTGCTCTGCCCCGACGACACGATCTCGGCGGCGATGGTGGCGAGCGAGATCGAGGCGCGGCCGTCCTCGGTCAACGGCGGCGGCTCGGTGCAGTCCCAGCGCCTCGCCCAAGCTATCGAGGGGCATCTGCGGCGCTATTTCGACCTGCATGGCGACACCCTGCCGCCGAACGGCCTCTACGACCGGATCCTCAAGGAGATGGAGCTGCCGCTGATCGCGCTGTCGCTCTCGGCGACGCGCGGCAACCAGGTTCGCACGGCGGAGCTGCTGGGGATCAACCGCAATACCCTGCGCAAGAAGATCAAGGACCTCGACATTAGAGTTACACGTGGCAAGAGAATGATGTAGGACTGCCACAGTCGAGCATCAACGAGAGCGCCACCATGCGCCGCCACGTCCTGTCAACCGCCAGCCTCCACGTCGAGCGCTGGGTCCGTCGCCGCGGCGTGCGCCAGGCGGGCTTCTGGGCGATGATCGCGCTCGGGCCCATCCTCGTGGTCCTCACCTTTGCGGCGCTCGGCGAGATGCAGTGGCTCGGCGGCCGGCGGGCGCTGTCTGTGATCCTGCTCGCGGGCTTCGTCTACGCCATCGTCGTCGCCACCTTCGTCGCGCGCGGCGTCGTCGGCATCCTCGCCGCCCGCCGCCGCCGCTCGGCGGGCTCGACGATCCACATGCGGCTGACGCGGGCCTTCTCGGGCATCGCGCTGATCCCCACGGTCCTCGTCGCGATCTTCGCCACGCTGTCGCTCAACTTCGGCCTCGAGGGCTGGTTCTCCGACCGGGTCCGGGCGGTGGTTACCAACTCGCTCGCCGCCGCCCAGGCCTACGAGGAGGAACACCGCGCGACGCTCCAGGCCGACGCCGAGCTGCTCGGCGACTTCCTCAGCGACCAGAAAGAGCGCTACCCGCTGCTCTCGGGCGGGCAGCTGCGCGAGTACCTCACCCTCGGCCAGCTCCAGATGCAGCGCGCGCTGCCCAAGGCCTACGTCATCGACGGCGACGCCGGCCTCCGGGCGCGGGGCGAGCGGTCCTACCTCTTCGACTTCATCCCGCCGAGCCGCGAGGAGATCGAGCGCGCCCGCCAGGGCGAGATCGTCATCATCCAGGACTGGCCGAACAACGAGTTCCGCGCGCTCTATCACCTCGGCGCCTTCGTCGACCGCTTCCTCTACGTCAGCCGCGAGGTCGACGGCGAAATCCTCGCGCTCCTCGACGAGACCACCGAGACCGTCTCGCTCTACCACCAGCTCGAGCGCGACCGCGGCCGGCTGGTCTTCGAGTTCGCGCTGATCTATCTCGGCTTCGCGCTGGTGGTCATCCTCGGCACGATCTGGCTCGGCCTGCAGTTCGCCGAGCGGCTGGCGCGGCCGGTCGGCCGGCTCGCGGCGGCCGCCGAGCGGGTGGGGCAGGGCGACTTCAACGTTCGGGTCCCCGTCGAGGACAGCCAGGACGAGATCGCGCTCCTCGGCAACGCCTTCAACGACATGACCCGGCAGGTGAAGGCCCAGCGCGACGAGCTCATCGCCTCCAACGCGGAGACCGAGCGTCGCAGGCGCCTGTTCGATTCGGTGCTCACGGGCGTGACCGCCGGCGTGATCGGCCTCGATGGCGAGGGCCGCGTCGAGGTGATCAACGCCGCCGCGACCGGCCTCCTCGCCGTCGACCGCGACGCGGTCTTCGGCCGGCCGCTCGAGGCCGCCGCGCCCGAGTTCGCGCCGCTGATGCGCGAGCTCGAGACCCGGCGCACCGGCGCCGCCCAGAGCCAGGTCCGCCTTCGCCGGCGCGGGCGCGACCTCGACCTCCTGGTGCGCGTCGGCAGCCGCCAGCGGGACGACGGCACGCTCGAGGGCATCGTCATCACCTTCGACGACGTGACCGATCTGGTCGTGGCCCAGCGGATGGCCGCCTGGGGCGACGTCGCCCGCCGCATCGCCCACGAGGTCAAGAACCCGCTGACGCCGATCCAGCTGTCGGCGGAGCGGCTCAGGCGCAAGTTCGGGCCGCTGGTCGGCGACCAGCGCGAGGCGCTCGAGCAATACGCCAACGTCATCGTGCGCCAGACCAACGACCTGCGCCGCATCGTCGACGAGTTCTCCAAGTTCGCGCGGATGCCAGCGCCCGAGCGCCGCCCGCTCGACCTCGGCAAGCTCATCGCGGAGGCGGTGCTGCTGCAGGAATCGGCCAGCCCCGGCATCCGCTTCGATCTCGACCTGCCCGAGCAGGCGGTGCTCGCGCAACTCGACGGCACCATGATCGGCCAGGCGGTCGGCAACCTGCTGAAGAACGCCGTGGAGGCGGTCGAGGCGCGGTGCGCCGATCCCGAGGCGTCGCAGGACGACGGCGAGATCCGCGTCCGCCTCCGCCACGAGCCGGGCGAGGTCGTCATCGACATCATGGACAACGGCTGCGGCCTGCCCGACGAGGCGGTCCGCCTCTACGAGCCTTACGTCACCCACCGGCGTGGCGGAACGGGCCTCGGCCTGTCGATCGTCAAGAAGATCGTCGAGGAGCACGACGGCAACCTCGACCTGCGCCCGGCGCCGCCCTTCGAGGGCGCGGAAACGGGCGGCGCCTGGGCGCGGATCACCCTGCCGCACCAGGTCGCCCCGTCCCGCCAGGGCGAGGGCGAGGGCGAGGGGGGCGGGGGAGGGGCCGCGGACAACGGCGAACCCGCGCCGCCCGCGGCGACCGGCACGCCGGCGACCGGAACGGCATCCGGCCGCGCGGCGGCAGAGGCACGGGAACGACCACAGGCAAAAAGCATCAAGGAATTGAGGGAGAGCATCTGATGACCGACATCCTCGTTGTCGACGACGAGCCCGACATCCGCGAGCTGATCGCGGATATCCTCCAGGACGAGGGCCACGGCACCCGGCTGGCCTGGGACAGCGAGACCGCCTTCGCCGAGATCAACAAGGCGCCGCCGAACCTCATCATCCTCGACATCTGGCTCAAGGAGAGCCGCCTCGACGGCATCGAGATCCTGAAGAAGGTCCGCCGCGACAACCCCGAGATCCCGGTGGTCATCATCTCGGGCCACGGCAACATCGAGATCGCGGTCGCCGCGATCAAGCAGGGCGCCTACGACTTCATCGAGAAGCCGTTCAACATCGACCAGCTGATGGTCGTCATCACCCGCGCGCTCGAGGCCTCGCGCCTGCGCCGGGAGAACGCCCAGCTCCGCGTCCGCGACACCCACGTCTTCACCATGCTGGGCGAGGGCCCGGCCTTCCGCACGCTGCGCTCCCAGCTCGACAAGGTGACGCGCTCGAACGGCCGGGTGATGCTGAAGGGGCCGGCGGGCTGCGGCAAGGAGGTCGCCGCGCGCTACATCCACCGCAACAGCCCGCGCGCCGCCGGCCCGTTCGTCGTGGTGAACTCCGCCTCGATCGCGCCCGACGCCATGGAGGAGACCCTGTTCGGTTGCGAGGGGCCGGAGGGGGTCGAGCCCGGCCTCTTCGAGCGGGCGCACGGCGGCATCCTGTTCTTCGACGAGGTGGCCGACATGCCGCCGGGCACCCAGGCCAAGATCCTGCGCGTCCTCGTCGACCAGTCCTTCCGGCGCGTCGGCGGCTCGGGCACGGTGCGGGTCGACGTGCGCGTCATCTCGGCGACCACCCGCGACCTCACCCGCGAGGTCGCCGAAGGGCGCTTCCGCACCGAGCTCTATCACCGGCTCGCCGTGGTGCCGATCGAGGTGCCGGGGCTCGAGGCGCGGCGGGAGGACATCCCGCTGCTCGCGCGCCACTTCCTCGCCGAGCTCAACGAGACGCAAGGCTTGCCGCCGCGCGCGCTGTCGCCCGAGGCCGAGGCGCAGCTCCAGACCATGCGCTGGCCGGGAAACGTCCGGCAGCTGAGAAACACGCTCGAGCGCGCGCTGATCCTGGGGCCGGACCATGGGCCGATCGAGCCGGAGGAGATCTTCGCCGACACCTCGGGCGGCAACGGCACGGGCAACGGCCAGGGCGTCATCGGCGGGACCTTCGCGGGGCTTGCGCTCAGGGAGGCGCGCGAGATGTTCGAGCGCGAGTATCTGCTGGCGCAGGTCAACCGCTTCGGCGGCAACATCTCGCGGACGGCGAACTTCGTCGGGATGGAGCGCTCGGCGCTGCACCGGAAGCTCAAGTCGCTCAACGTCATCTCGGCACGGAACGGCAACGGCCGGACGGAGGAACTGGAGGAACATGCCTGAGGCCGGTGGCATCGCGCGCGGGTGGTCGGGTCTTGCATAGGCTCCTCGCCTGTGCTGACTGCAGCGGCTTCGGCAGGTCGGCGGAGCGGGCATGAAGATCATCATCTGCGGCGCCGGCCAGGTCGGCGGCCAGATCGCCCGGCACCTCGCGCGCGAGGAGGGGACCAACCAGGTCACCGTGGTCGACAACGACCCCACGCTCGTCCGCCGGATCAGCGAGGCCTATGACGTCGGCGGCGTCACGGGCTTCGCCTCGCACCCGGACGTGCTCGAGCGGGCAGGGGCGCGCGACGCCGACATGGTGATCGCGGCGACCCAGTCCGACGAGGTCAACATGGTCGTCTGCCAGGTGGCGCACTCGATCTTCTCGGTGCCGCGCAAGATCGCCCGCCTGCGCGCCAAGCCGTATCTCGACGCGATCTACTCCGACCTCTACAAGACCGAGCACCTGCCGATCGACGTGGTGATCTCGCCCGAGCTCGCCGTCGCCGAAGCGGTCATCCAGCGGCTCCGGGCGCCGGCCGCCTTCGACATCGAGAGCTTCCTCGACGGCCACGCCCAGCTCGTCGGCATCTCGCTCAGCGCCGACTGCGCCGTCCTCGACACGCCGCTGCGCCAGCTTTCCGAGCTGTTCTCGACGCTGCGGGCGGTGGTGGTCGGCATCCGCCGCGGCGACTGGCTGTTCGTGCCCGAGCCGAGCGACCAGCTCTACGCCGACGACCAGGCCTACATCTTCACCGCGACCGAGGACGTGGGCCGCGTCATGGAGATCTTCGGCAAGCACCATCTCTCGCTCGATCGCCTGCTGATCATCGGCGCCGGCAACATCGGGCTCGAGCTCGCCAGAAAGCTGGAGGCCGACCCCAGACGGCCGCGGCTGAAGATCATCGAGCGGAGCCGCGCCCGCGCCGAGTTCGCCGCCGACATGCTGCGCCGGACCGTGGTGCTGAACGGCGACGGCCTCGACCTCGACGTCCTCGCCGAGGCCAACGTCGCCGCCACCGACGCGATCCTCGCGCTGACCGAGGACGACAAGACCAACATCCTGTCGTGCGTCCGCGCCAAGTCGGAAGGCGCGAAGCTCTCGGTCGCGCTCATCAACGACCCCTCGTTCGACAGCCTCGCCGAGGCCATCGGGATCGACGCCTACGTCAACCCGCGCTCGACCACGGTCAGCTCGATCCTGCGCTTCATCCGGCACGGCCGCATCCGCGCCGTCTACTCGATCGGCGACGGCGAGGCCGAGGTCATCGAGGCCCAGGTGCTCGGGACGTCGCCGATCGCCGGCACGCTCGTGCGCGACGCCGAGATCCCCAGGGACGCCCTGATCGGGCTCATGCGCAAGGGCGCCAAGGTCATCCGGCCCAGGGGCACGACCCGGATCGAAGAAGGCGACATCCTGACGATCTTCGCCAAGCGCGAGGCCGTGGTCGATGTCGAGCGGCTCTTCCAGGTGGGCCTCGACTTCTTCTGATGCGCGCCCTCAAGCAGTTCCCCGCCTTCTCGGTCCTCCTGTTCGGGGCGGCGGCGCTGATGCTGGTGCCGGCGCTCCATGCCGCGCATCTCGGCGACTGGCGGATCGCCCGGACCTTCCTCTACCACGCGATTTTCTTCGCGATCGTCGCGGTGATCCTCGGCCTCGCGCTGATGAACCGGATGCCGGAAAAGGCCGAGCGCTACCAGCTCGTGACGTTGCTGCTCGCCTACCTGCTGCTGCCGGTCGCGCTGGCGCTGCCGCTGCAGCAGGTCCAGCCGCTCAGCTTCTCCGCTGCCTACTTCGAGATGCTCTCCAGCCTGACGACGACGGGGGCCACCGTCTTCGATCGGCACTGGCTCGTGCCCCAGCCGGTCCACCTGTGGCGGGCGCTGGTCGGATGGGCCGGCGGGCTGATGATCCTCGTCGCGGCCTTCGCCGTGCTCGCGCCGCTCAACCTCGGAGGCTTCGAGATCGTCCGCGCCTCGCGGAGCGAGGGCGACGTGCGCCAGAGCCTGTCGGTCCCGTCCGCGCGCGAGCGGATCGTCCGCTGCCTGCGGGTCATCGCGCCGGTCTACCTGCTCTTCACCGGCCTCCTCGCGACCCTGCTGATGATCGCGGGCGACCGGCCCTTCGTCGCCCTCTGCCACGCGATGTCCACGCTCGCGACGAGCGGCATCTCGCCGATCGGCG
>SKOX01000248.1 GCA_007119835.1 Paracoccaceae bacterium | reverse complement strand
GTGGCGCTCGAGCACAGCGATCCCGCCGCCGGTTTCTTCGGCCACTTCGAGGCGGAGGACGACCCCGACGCCGTGGCCGAGCTCCTCGCGGCGGCGGAGGACTGGCTCCGGGCGCGCGGCATGGCGCGCGTGATCGGGCCGTTCGAGGTCTCGATCAACGACCGCTCGGGGCTGCTCGTCGACGGCTTCGAGACGCCGCCGATGCTGATGATGGGGCATGCGCCGCCGCACTACGCCCGGCTGCTCGAGAAGGCCGGATATCACAAGGCGCGCGACCTTCTCGCCTACCACACCCCCGTCGAGCGCCGCCTGCCGCCCCGCGGCGTCCGTCTCGCCGAGCGGCTCGAGCGGCGGGTGCGGGTGCGGCAGATCGACTGGCGCCGCTACAACGCGGAGATCGAGACCATCGTCGACATCTTCGACGACGCCTGGAGCGGCAACTGGGGCTTCGTGCCGTTCACCCCGGAGCGGCTCGACCATCTCGCCCGCACGCTTAAGCCGCTGATCGTCAAGGACTATGTCGCGATCGCCGAAATCGACGGCGAGCCGGGCGGGATGATGGTGGCGCTGCCCAATCTCAACGAGGCGACCCGCGACCTCGGGGGCAGCCTCGTGCCCTTCGGGTGGGCGAAGCTCCTGTGGCGGCTCAAGGTCGGGCGGATCCGCTCGCTCCGGGTGCCGCTCATGGGGGTGCGGCGGCGCTACCACGGCACGCTCGCGGGTGCCGCGCTCATGGTCGCGATGTTCGACGGCATCCGCCAGCGCGCCTGGGAGCGCGGCGTGCGGGAGGCCGAGCTCTCCTGGGTGCTCGAGGACAACCGCGCCATGCGGCACATCGCAGAACACATGGGCGCCCGGGTCTACAAGCGCTACCGCCTCTATGAGAAGGCGCTCTAGACGCCGGTTCCGCCGCGGCGTGCGGCCCGCATCGCGAGCGCGTCGGCGAGCGGCGGGACGAGGGCGAGCAGGCGCGTGCCCCAGACCAGCGGCAGCGGGAAGGCGATTCGCGACCGGCCGCGGGCGACCCGGTCGCGGATGATCTGCGCGGCGCGCTCGGGCTCGATCCTGAGCGGCGTCGGGAAGCCCTTGTCCTCGTTCATCGGCGTCCGCACGAAGCCCGGCATGACGAGGGAGAGGCCGATGCCATCCTGGGCGAGTTGCGGACGCAGCCCCTCGGCAAGCGCCTTTATCGCCGCTTTGCTCGCGCTGTAGCCCTGCGAGCCGGGGATGCCGCGCAAGGCGGCGAGCGAGCCCATGAGAACGATCCGGCCGCGCCCCCGTGACCGCATCCTGCCTGTCACCGCTTCGAGGGTGTTGAGCGCACCGAGGACGTTGACCTCGAGGATCATCCGCGTCGGTCCGAAGTCCGCGGCCGTCTCCTCGAGCCCCGCGCCGATGCCGGCGTTGACGAAAGCGAGATCGATCGGCGCGTGCCCATCGGCTTGCGTCACCCAGTCCGCCGTGGCATTGGCGTCGCGCACGTCGAGCCGGGTGATCGAGACGCGCGCACCCTTTGCCCGGCAGGCAGTTGCCACCGCCTCGAGGCGGGCCATGTCACGCCCTGCGAGGGCGAGCGTGACGCCCTGAGAGGCATAGACGAGGGCCAGCGCGCGGCCGATGCCGCTGCTGGCGCCCGTCAGCAACACTGACCGCTCGTTCACGGGCTGCTCCTTGAAAGTAGCTTGAAAAGGAACCAGAAGGTCATCTTTAAGGTTTTGCCAACTGCGGCCGAAGGCCGGAACGGGGTAGAGGGACACCGTCTTGATTACGCCAACACGCTCGGGGATCCCACGGAAAACCGACTTCGAAACGCTTACGGCCGCGCTCGACTACGCGGCCGGGGCCGAGAGCGGTTTCACCTTCTACAGCCCCCGCGGGGAGCCTCTCAGCGTGCTGCCTTACGGTGAAATGCGCGCGCGTGTGGACGAGCGGGCCATGCAGATCGCGGGGCTCGGCCTCGCGCCCGGCGACCGGGTCGCCATGATCGGCGAGACGACGCCCGACTTCGTGATCGCCTTCCTCGCGGCGGTTCGCGCCCGCCTCGTGCCCGTCCCGCTCCCCGTCGCCGGCGTCTTCACGGAGCCATCGCGCTACGCCGAGCAGGTCGGCCGGCAGCTCGCCGGTTGCGGCGCCCGCCTGTTCCTCCGGCCCGACGGCGCCTCGCTCCTGCCCGAAGGCGCCGACACGCCGGAGATGAGCTGGTCCGAGCTCGCCGCCGCGCCGAAGGGCGCCGCACCGCTCGCGGAGCCCGGCCCCGACGACATCTGCTACCTCCAGTATTCCTCCGGCAGCACCCGCTTCCCGCGCGGTGTCGCGGTCACCCACAGCGCGCTGGTGCGCAACTGCCGCGACATCTCCGAGGCGGCAATCGGGGCGGGACCCGACGACCGCATGGTGAGCTGGCTGCCGCTCTACCACGACATGGGCCTGGTCGGCACGCTGCTCGCGCCGATCGTGGCGCAGGCTTCGGTGGACTTCCTGTCGACCGACACCTTCGCCCGGCGTCCGATGGTCTGGCTCCAGCTGATCAGCCGCAACCGCGGCACCGTGTCCTACGCGCCCTGCTTCGGCTACGACCTGGTCCGGCGGCGGGCGAACGCGTCCCAGATCGCCGATCTCGACCTCTCGTCGTGGCGCGTCGCCGGCGTCGGCGCCGAGATGATCGACCCGCAGGTGATGGAGCGGTTCTGCGAGACCTTCGCGCCCGCCGGCTTCCGCTCGGAGGCCGTGCTCGCGAGCTACGGCCTCGCCGAGGCGACGCTCGGCGTCACCTTCGCGCCGCTCGACAGGGGGATCGAGACCGACCGGGTCGATCCCGAGAGCCTCGGCCGCCACCGCCGCGCGGTGCTTTCGAACGCGCCGACCGCGCGCAGCTTCGTGCGCTGCGGCCGACCGCTGCCGAGCCAGCGTGTCGAGATCCGCGGGCCGAACGGCGAGGCGTTGCCGCCCCGGGTCGCCGGCCGCGTCGTCATCAGCGGCGCGAGCGTCATGCAGGGCTACTTCAACGATCCCGAGGCGACCGCCAAGGCGCTGGACGGCGAGGGCTGGCTCGACACCGGCGACGTCGGCTACATGGCCGAGGGCGACCTCGTCATCGTCGGCCGCGCCAAGGACACGATCATCGTCAACGGCCGGAACGTCTGGCCCCAGGACCTTGAGTGGATCGTCGAGCAGATCCCGGCGGTGCGCAACCAGTCCTGCGCGGCCTTCGGCATCCATGAGCCGGGCGCGGGCGAGCGCGCCGTCGTCCTGGTGCAGAGCGGGCTGCGCGACCCGGGCGAGCGCGCGGCGCTCATCGCCTCGGCGCATCGCGACATCCTGCAGGCGACCGGGCTCGACTGCCGGATCGTGCTCGTGCCGCCGCACAGCCTGCCGCGCACCTCGTCGGGCAAGCTAAACCGCGGGCTTGCGCGCGAGCGCTACCTCGCGGGCAACTTCGAGGCGACGGAGGCTGACGCGCTGGCCGGCAGCCGGCAGGCCGTGGCGGCGCGATGACGCTCGAGACGCTCTACGAGGTGATCGCGCGGGTGAAGCCGCCCGAGAAGCCGTTGACGGCCGAAACCCGGTTCGTGGACGACCTCGGCCTCGATTCGCTCACCGTGATGGAACTCGTCGCCGAGGTCGAGGACACCTTCGACATCAACGTGCCGATAAACCTTCTGCCGGAGATCCACACCGTTGGCGAGCTTGCCGCCACGATCGACCGTCTGAGGAGCGAACAGCATGAGTAGCCTTGCGGCCCGCATGGGCGACCTCGCGCGCGAGCGGGGGCATCTCGCCGCCGCCGGAATCAACCCCTTCGGCGTCTGCATGGACGAGGTCACGACCGCCACCGAGGCGGTGATCGGCGGACGGCCGACGATCCTCGTCGGGACCAACAATTATCTCGGCCTGTCGTTCGCGCCGCGCGCCATCGAGGCGGCGGTCGAGGCGACGCGCCGCTCGGGCACCGGCACCACCGGCTCGCGCGTGGCGAACGGGACCTATGCCATCCACCAGCGGCTCGAGCGGCGGATCGCCGACCTCTACGAGCGGCCCGAGGCGCTGGTCTTCTCGACGGGCTACATGGCGAACCTCGCGGTGCTCTCGACGGTCGCCAAGCCCGGCGACACCATCCTGCTCGACGCCGACAGCCATTCCTGCATCTACGACGGCTGCCGGCTGTCGGGCGCGACCATGGTCCGTTTCCGCCACAACGACGTCGAGGACCTCGAGAAGCGCATCCGCCGCCTGCCGAAGGACCGTACGGGCGACCTCGTCATCGTCGTCGAGGGCATCTACTCGATGCTCGGCGACCGGGCGCCGCTCGCCGAGATCGTCGAGGTCAAGAAGCGCCACGGCGCCACGCTCATCGTCGACGAGGCGCATTCGCTCGGGGTGTTCGGCGCGAAGGGCAGGGGCCTTTCCGAGGAGGCGGGCGTGCTCGACGAGGTCGATTTCCTCGTCGCGACCTTCTCGAAGTCGGTCGGCACGATCGGCGGCTTCTGCGTATCGAACGAGGCCGGCCTCGACCTGCTGCGCTACACGTCGCGGCCCTACGTCTTTACCGCCTCGCTGCCGCCGCCGGTGGTGGCGGCGGCGATCGAGTCGATCGACATGATGGAGAAGGGCACGCACCTGCGCGCGCGGCTCTGGGGCAATGTCGAGCATCTGCACCGCGGCCTGACCGGCCTCGGGCTCGAGATCCTCGCGGCCGAGAGCCCGATCCTCGCGGTCCGCATGCCGAGCGAGCAGGCCCTGCTCGCCTGCTGGATGGGCCTTCTGGAGCAGGGCATCTATGTAAACCTCGCGCTTCCGCCGGCGACGCCGCAGGGGGTGTATCTCCTGCGGTGCAGCGTCTGCGCCGAGCACACGCGCGAGCAGCTTGAGCGAGTGATCCATGCGTTCTCAGAAGTCACCGGCCGGGGGTAGGGGGCGCGGGGCGCCGAGCAGGGGCGTGGCCGAGCGGGCGATAGAGGTCGGTCGCGACGGCGTTGCCAGCGGCTACGTGCGCCTCGCGCGGCGCGCGCGAGGGCTCGCCCGCGCCAGCGGGGCGCTCGATGCGCTCGACCGGCGCCGGGACAGGCGGTTGCCGCTCTTCCTTCGCAGCCTCTTCGCCGTCCACGACATCGAGGATCTCGGGGAGCTCGACCTGCCGTGGTGGACCTTCGATGCGATCGAACGGGTCGACGCGTTCCTCCGGTCACGCGGCGGCCGTGCCCGTGCCTTCGAGTACGGGGCCGGCGCCAGCACGCTCTGGCTGTCGCGCCGCTGCGCCCGCGTCGTCAGCGTCGAGCACGACCGCCAGTGGTGGCCGCCGCTTGCCGCGCATCTGCGACGGCTCGACAATGTCGAGGCGCGTTGCATCCCTCCGGTGCCCTCGCGCGCGCCGGCCTGCGCCTCGCGCCGGGCGGGGTGGAGCGGCCTCGACTTCTCGCCCTACGTGCGCGCGATCCGGCAGGCGCGCGGACCCTTCGACCTCATCGTCATCGACGGCCGCGCCCGCTCCTCCTGCCTGCGCGAGGCGCTCGGCCACCTTGCCCGCGGCGGGCTCGTCGTGTTCGACAACGCCGACCGCCGCCGCTACGCGCCTGCCATCGCGCGGAGCGGACTGGCCATCGAACGGTTCGGCGGCCTGGCGCCGGCGATGTTCTGGCCGTCGCAGACCGCGCTCCTCACCCGCGAGGAGGAAGTGGCGGCGGCCGCCTGATGCGCATCGTCATCGTCGCCGACGCCTGCGACCCGCCGACCAACGGCGTCATCCGCACCCTGCGCGCGCTGACCGCAGCGCTGGAGGGCATGGGCCACGACGTGCTGATGATCCGCCCGCCGGGCTTTTTCAGCGTGCCCTGCCCGACCCAGCCGGACATCCGCCTCGCGCTTGCGCCCTCGCGCCGGCTCCGCCGGCTGATCGACGACTTCGGCCCCGACGCCGTCCACATCGCGACCGAGGGGCCGCTCGGGCTCGCTGCGCGCCGGCTCTGCCGCCGCCGCGGCTGGCCGTTCACGACGATGTTCACGTCGAAGTTCGCGGAGACCATCCACGCGCGCATCCGCGTGCCGGTCGGCTGGACCTGGGCCGCGCTGCGCTGGTTCCACGCGCCCGCCGCCCGCACCATGGTCGCGACCGAGAGCCTCGCGGCCGAGCTCGACGTCCGCGGCTTCGGCCCGCTCGCGCACGTCACGCGCGGCGTCGACACCGACCTCTTCCGCCCGCGCGACGATGCGGCGCTGTCCTACCCGTCGCCGGTATGGCTCTACGCCGGCCGGGTCGCGCCCGAGAAGAGCGTCGAGGACTTTCTCCGCCTCGACCTCGAGGGCACCAAGCTCGTCGTCGGCGACGGACCCGACCGGGAGCGTCTCGAGCGGGTCTATCCCGACGCCGTCTTCCTGGGCACCCTGCGCGGCGAGGAGCTTGCGCGCGCCTATGCCGGCGCGGACGTCCTCGTCTTCCCCAGCCTTACCGACACCTTCGGCCTCGTGGTTCTCGAGGCGCTTGCGAGCGGAACCCCGGTGGCGGCCTATCCCGTGACCGGTCCGCTCGACATCATCGGCGAGAGCGGCGCGGGCGTGCTCGACGACGATCTCGGCCGCGCCGCCCGCGAGGCGCTCGCCATCCCGCGCGAACGCGCCCGCGCCCACGCCCTCGGCTTCTCCTGGCAGGCGGTGGCGCGCCAGTTCGTCGCGGCCCTCGAGCCGATCGCGCGCCCGTCCGGCGCACCGCTCCCGGCGAAGGCCCGGCCGCGCGAAAATAGCGCTTGATGGCAGGCCGCGCGGGAGGGCAACAAGGGTCATGACCAAGGTTGCCGTTTCCCCCTGGGCCGAGGTCGCGGCCGATCTCGTCGCCGTCGCCGCCGGCCGCGCCCCCGCCGACGTCGTCGTCCGGGGCGGGGCTTGGGTCAACGTCCATTCGCGCGAGGTGATCGACGGCACCGACCTGGCCATCCGCCACGGCCGCTTCGCCTATTGCGGCCCCGACGCGTCGCGCATGATCGGCGAGGGCACGCAGGTCATCGACGCCGGCGGCCGCTACATGGTGCCGGGCCTCTGCGACGGGCACATGCACGTCGAGTCGGGCATGCTGACGCTGAGCCAGTTCGTCCGCGCCGTCCTGCCCCACGGCACCACGACGATGTTCGTCGACCCTCACGAGGTCGCCAACGTCCTCGGCCTCGCCGGCGTCCGCCTGATGCACGACGAGGCGATGGCCCAGCCGGTCAACGTCTTCGTCCAGATGCCGTCCTGCTGCCCGTCCGCCCCCGGCCTCGAGACCCCGGGCGCCGAGATCGGCCCCGCCGACGTCGCCGAGGCGATGCACTGGCCCGGCATCGTCGGCTTGGGCGAGATGATGAACTATCCGGGCGTCGTCGCGGGCGACCCGAAGATGCTCGCCGAGATCGCGGTGACCCAGGCCGCCGGCAAGACCGTCGGCGGGCACTACGCCTCCCCCGACCTCACGGACTTCCCCGCCTATGCCGCGGGCGGCCCGGCCGACGATCACGAGGGCACGCGCGAGGAGGACGCCATCATGCGCGTCCGCCAGGGCATGCGCGCGATGCTCCGCCTCGGCTCGGCCTGGTACGACGTCGCGGCACAGATCACGGCGGTAACCGAGAAGGGCCTCGACCCGCGGAACTTCATCCTCTGCACCGACGACTGCCACTCCGGCACCCTCGTCCATGACGGGCACATGAACCGCGTCGTGCGCCACGCCATCGACTGCGGCCTCGACCCGCTGGTGGCGATCCAGATGGCGACGATCAACACCGCCACCCATTTCGGCCTCGAGCGCGAGCTCGGCTCGATCGCGCCGGGCCGCCGCGCCGACCTCATCCTCACCTCCGACCTGCGTACTCTGCCGATCGAGACGGTGATCGCCCGCGGCCGCGTCGTGGCCGAGGCCGGCGGCTGCCTCGCCGAGCTTCCCGGCTTCGCCTGGCCCGAGACCGCGCGGCGCAGCGTCCGCCTCGGCCGCACGCTCGCGCCGCAGGACTTCGACATTCCCGCCCCCGAAGGCGCGGCCCGCGTCCGCGCCCGCGTCATCGGCGTCGTCGAGAACCAGGCGCCGACCCGCGCGCTCGAGGCCGAGCTTGCCGTCGAGGCCGGCCTCGTCGCGATGGACCGCGGCGCCGACATCGCCCAGATCGCCCTCGTCGAGCGCCACCGCGGCACGGGTGGCGTGCAGAACGGCTTCGTCTCGGGCTTCGGCTACGCCGCCGACTGCGCCGTGGCCTCGACCGTCGCCCACGACAGTCACCACATGATCGTCGTCGGCACTTCGAAGGCCGACATGGCCGCGGCCGCCAACCGCCTCGGCGAGGTCGGCGGCGTCACCGTCTGGAAGGACGGCGCCGAAATCGGTCTCGTGCGCCTGCCGATCGCGGGACTAATGTCCGACGCGCCGGCCGAGGAGGTCGCCGAAGCCGCGGCCGGCATCGTCGCGGCGATGGCCGAATGCGGCTGCCGGCTGAACAACGCCTACATGCAGCACTCGCTGCTCGCGCTCGTCGTCATCCCGTCCTTGCGCATCTCCGACCTCGGGCTGATCGACGTCGACCGCTTCGAGCGCACCGACCTCCTGTTGCCGGTCTGACGCCCGTGCGCCCGCGCTCGCCCCTGACCGAACTGCCGCTCGAGGCGCCCGAGCCCGAGGAACCCCGCGCCTTCTCCGACCCGGCCGAGGCCGTTGCCGAGCTTCAGGCGCGCTACGCGGCGGCGACCGGCTTCCTGCGCCGGCGCTTCGAGGAGGTGATGGCCGGGCGCGGGCAGACCCATCGCTACCGCGCCTACTACCCGCAGATCTCGGTGGCGAC
>SKOX01000446.1 GCA_007119835.1 Paracoccaceae bacterium | reverse complement strand
GGTGCTGCGAAGGCGATCGGGTTGGTGCCCATCAGTGCGCGTTTTCCGCCCCACGGAGCCATTGCGGCGGGGGTATTGGCGAAGGCGAGACCGATCAGCCCGTCTCGCGCCAGCCGCTCGACCGGGTGGCCGGCGACGC
This sequence comes from Paracoccaceae bacterium, assembly GCA_007119835.1. Classification (GTDB taxonomy): domain Bacteria; phylum Pseudomonadota; class Alphaproteobacteria; order Rhodobacterales; family Rhodobacteraceae; genus Amaricoccus. Next base: position 8,653 of record SKOX01000446.1, on the reverse strand, counting down.
CGAAATGGTGCGAGCGGCCGACGGCGACGGCGGCGAGGCCGAGGTCGCGGGCAGTGGCGGTTCCAGCCTGTAGGCCGCGGTCGACCGCGGCGAAGGCGAGGCCGTGGTGGGCGTCTACCCGGACGACGGCGCCGTCAGTCTCGACGGTGGGAATGGCCGCTGCGACGACCTTTCCGGCGCGCGCCTGAGCAAGGTAGAAGGGCAGGCGGGCGAGGCCGTGCGAGGCGAGGCCGTCTCGCTCGGCCATGATAAGGGCGGCGACGGCGGGGCGCGCCGTGCTCGCGTCGAAGCCGTGGGCGATCATGGCGGCGGTGGCGAGGGCCTCGGCTTCCTGCAGCGGGACGCGGATCATATCACGGCTCCAAGCGCATGGGCGACGTTCTCGGCCGTCATCCGGCTGATGCGGTCGTTGCTATCGCGGGTGACGCCGGCAATGTGGGGCGTCGCGATCAGGTTCGGCGCGCCGGCGAGGGTTGAGCCGGCTTGCAGGGGCTCCTCGGCGAAGACGTCAATGGCCGCGCCGCCGAGGCGCCCGGCCCGCAGGGCGTCGGCGAGTGCCGTCTCATCGACGACGCCGCCGCGGGCGGTGTTGACGAGGATGGCGCCGGGCCGCATCCGGGCGAGGCGGCCTGCGTCGATCAGGGCGCGGGTCTGCGGCGTCAGGGGGACGTGCAGGCTGACGGCGTCGGCCTCCGCGAGCAGGGTGTCGAGGCTGTCATGGCGGGTGGCGCCGGCCCAGGCGGGGTCACCCGCGGACAGAAACGGATCGTGGGCAGCGATCACCATGCCAAGCGCGCGGGCGCGCTCGGCAGTGGCGCGGGCGATTGCGCCGTAGCCGACGAGGCCGAGGGTGGCGCCGGAGACCTCGCCGCCGATCAGCCGCTGGCGCGGCCAGTCGCCGGCGAGGACGGCGTCGCTCGCATGGTAGGCGCCGCGGCGAAGGATGAGCACGGCGGCGATCACGTACTCGGCGACAGAGACCGTGTTGCCCCCGTTGGCGGGCAGGACGGCGATGCCGCGGTCGCGGCAGGCGCCGGTGTCGATGTTGTCGAGCCCGACGCCGAGGCGGCCGACCGCACGAAGATCGGGGAAGGCGGCGAGGAGAGCCTGATCGACCTGGGTGCGGTTGCGCACGATCAGGCCACGGGCGCCAGGCCCGGCGGCGAGGAGCCGGTCGCGGTCGTCGACCAGACCGGGCTCGTAGGCGACGGCGAAGCGCGCCTTCAGCCAGTCGATGGCCGCCTGGTCCATGAATTCCGAGACGACGATGTCCGTCACGCTTCCCCCTATGCACGTTGGCGGCGCCGTGATCGCTCGCCTGGCATTTGCTCTTGAGCCATGATTGCTATGTAGTTTATCCTTCATAGGATTGAGGGGCGGTCAAGCCCCGATCGGTGGTGGGAGCGACGGTGCGGGAAGGCGGGAAGATCAGGCGTCCGGTCGCGCAGCCGCTCCACGAGCAGATCCGACTCCTGCTGCTGGAGCGGATAGAGGCGGGCGAGTGGCCGCCGGGGACCTACCTGCCGAGCGAGGCGCGGCTTGCGAGCGACTACGGCGTCGCGGTGGGCACGGTGCGCACGGCGCTGAACGCGCTGGCGGGCGAGGGCATCCTGATCCGGCAGCAGGGCAAGGGCACCGCCGTCGCGACTCACGAAGCAGACCGCTCACTCTTCCGGTTCTTCACGCTCCAGCGTCATGACGGCACGAGGCTGCTGCCGGTGTCCCGCGCGCTCTCCCGCGAGCGGCGGCTCGCGGCACCGGAGGAGGCACAGGACCTGCGGCTAGCGGCAGGCGCGGAGGTCGTGCATGTCACCCGCGTGCGCGAAATCGAGGGGCGCGTGACGATCTTCGAAAGCATATCGCTCGACGCCGCGCGCTTCGGGCGGCTCGCGACGGAGCCGGAGGTGCTGCCGAACACGCTCTACCACCTCTACCAGAAGAGCTTCGGGGCGACGGTTACGACGGCGGAGGAGCGTCTCGAGGCCGTCGCCGCCGACATCGAGACGGCACGGCACTTGACCGTTCCGGTCGGGGCCCCGATCCTGCGCGTCCTGCGCGTCGCGCGGGACTGGCAGGGGGCTCCGATCGAACGCAGGGTGTCGCGCGTCAACACGGAGGGCCTGTGCTACAGGTCTCAGCTATGACTGACGAACCGGCCGCACGCGAGTAAGCGGAGCGGGCGAAGATGAAAACACAACGACTTGGGAGGAAAGACGATGACGAAGCACTTCAGGGCGCCGCTCGCCGGACTGGCCGCTGTCGCGATTGCAGCCTGGTTGCCGATGCCGGCCGCGGCCTTCCCCGACCAGCCGGTCAACTACATCATCCCGTTCGATCCGGGCGGCGAGAGCGACATATCGGCTCGCTTCCAGCAGCCGCACTTCGCCGAAATTACCGGGCAGGATCTGATCATCCAGTACCTCCCCGGTGCCGGCGGCGCCTCGGCCTGGTCGGGGCTTAACGACTACGAAGGCGACGGCTACACGATCATGGGGACCAACCTGCCGCACATCGTGTTGCAACCGCTGCTGCAGGATCCGGGCTACGACACCGACGACATCGTCAACGTCTACATCTTCCACTTCACGCCGGATGCCCTGATCGTGCGGGCCGACAGCCCCTACGAGACCCTCGAGGACTTCATCGAGGCGGCCAACGAGGCACCGGGTGCGCTCACCGCCTCCGGCTCGGGCACCAACTCGGCTAACGATGTGGCGAACCAACTCTTCGAGAACGAGACCGGCGCCGTCGTCACATACATCCCGTATTCGGGCACGGCGCCTTCGGTGACGGCGCTTCTCGGCGGCGAAACGGATGCGGCCTGGGGCTACACCACGGTTGCGGCGGCGCAGGGCGACCAGGTTCGCACGCTCGCGGTGGCGATGGAGGAGCGGCATCCGAACTTCCCCGACGTGCCGACCTTCCGCGAGCTCGGCTACGACATCGTCGGCGGCGCCTATCGCGGTATCGCGGTCCCCGACGGCACGCCCGAGGAGCGGCGTCAGGAGCTCTCGGACATCATTGCCGAGATCAATGCCAACCCCGACTTCATTGCACAGATGGAGGAAGCGGGCTTCGCCATGATTGACGTGCCCTATGCCGAGGCCGCCGACTGGATGGATGAGCGCAAGGCGTTCTACGCCGAGATCGCCGAGCAGCTCGCCGCCGGCCGCTGACCCGACCTTGACGCACGGGGCGGGCAACTGCCCGCCCCGTCCTCCTCTTTGGCGTCACCCCCGCCTGCTAAGGATGAGTGGATGGACATGCTCGGCTTTCTCGGCGAGGCCCTGAGCGCCAGGAACCTCATGTTCGCCCTGCTTGGGGTGATCGGTGGCACGGTGATCGGCGCGCTGCCAGGCCTGTCGGCGACGATGGCGATCGCGGTCATGGTGCCGTTCACCTTCGCACTCGAGCCGGCCTCAGGGCTCATCATGCTGGGCGCGATCTACACCGGCGCGATCTATGGCGGCGCCTTCGCGGCTATCCTCGTCAACACGCCGGGCACGCCCTCGGCCATCGCGACGACCTTCGACGGTTACCCGATGGCCCGGCGCGGCGACGGCGATCTTGCCGTTACGATCGCGACGATCGCTTCCGTGGTCGGTGGGCTGATCGGCGGGCTCCTGTTGCTGACGCTGTCGCCCATGCTGGCCCAAGTGGCGCTGCGCTTCGGCTCCACGGAGTATTTCTGGCTTGCCGTTCTCGGCCTGACGCTGATCGCGGTCCTGTCGGAGGGCAATCTCGTCAAGGGGCTGATGGGCGGGTGCCTGGGGCTCCTGCTGTCGATGGTCGGCGTCGCGGTCGTCGGTGGCGACGTCCGGTTCACCTTCGGACAGCGCGAACTGCTGGGCGGCATCGGCATCATCCCGGCGCTGATCGGCCTCTACTGCATCCCGGTGCTGATCGACATGGTGGCCCGGCCCGGCCAGCATCTCGAGGCTCCGCCCGCGGGGCGCGGATTCCGCCTGCTCGAGGCGGCGGGGATCGCGATCCGCGATTTCTGGAACCTGATCCGCTCGTCGCTCATCGGCACCGTCGTCGGCATCCTGCCGGGGGCCGGCGGGTCGATCGCCTCGCTGGTCTCCTATTCGGAAGCGCGGCGCACCGCGAAGAACCAGGCCGAGTACGGCAAGGGCGCGCCGGGCGGGCTGCTGTCGACGGAGAGCGCCAACAACGCGACCGTGGGCGGCGGCTTCATCCCGACGCTGGTGCTCGGCATTCCGGGCACGCCGCCCGACGCGGTGATCCTCGGCGCGCTGCTGGTGCAGGGCATTCGGACGGGACCCGCGCTCTTCGAGACGCAGGGGTCGATCGTCTACACCTTCATCTTCGGGCTCCTGATCGCCACCGTGCTGATGCTGCCGGTCGGCCTGCTGATCGGGCGCTACGCCTTCCGCTTCATCGTGGCGACGCCGAAGGCGCTGCTCGTGCCGCTGATTGCGTTCATGACGGTGCTTGGGAGCTTTGCCGTGCACAACCACCCAAGCGACGTCTTCGTCATGGTGGCGCTCGGCGTCGTTGGCTGGCTGCTGAACCGGGCAGGCTACGGGCCGTCTCCGATCGTGCTCGGCCTCGTGCTCGGACAGATCGCCGAACAGGGCTTTGTGCGGGCCTGGATGATCGGCGGCGCGCGCGGCGATTTCATGGGCCAGCTGATCGTCAACCGGCCGATCTCCTGGGCGATCGTCGCGCTGATCCTGCTCACGGTCTGCCTGCCGCTGCTGAAGACCCTTCGAAATCGCCGCATGAAGGAGGCGTCTTGACCGATCGACCCGTCACGCGACCCGATCTTCCCGGCGCAGCGGTTGCGCTGATCTTGCTCGCCGTTGGCCTCTATGCCGTCTGGACGAGCTTCGCGATGACCGCGCTCGGCGCGATCTTCCCCCGGACGATCGGCGGTGCGCTGATGGCGCTGTCGGTCATCCAGATTGGCCTGTCGCTTTTCGGGCGAGGCGGCCAGGCGAGCGGCGAGGGCAGAGAGGCGAGCTGGGACGGGCTGACCCGGCGGCTCGGGCTCGCCTTCGTGATGATCGCCTGGGCGGTGCTGTTCCCGGTGATCGGCTTCGTCGTCACCAGCATTGTAGCCGCGACCGCGCTCATTGTTCTCGCGGAGCATGAGCGGCCGTCGCTCCTGACCTGGCTCGTCCGGATCGCGGTGGTCCTGGCCATGGTCGGCGCGTTCTACTGGTTGATGGTCAGGGTCCTCTACATCCCGATGCCGCGCGGCTGGCTGTTCTAACCGTTCACAGCGAAAGGAGGCCGGCATGGTCCGCATCGTCAACATAAGGGAGGCGGTCGTGCCGATCTCCTCACCGATCCGGAACGCCTATATCGACTTTTCCAAGATGACAGCCAGCGTGGTGGCGCTGGTCACGGATGTGGTGCGCGACGGCTCACCGGTGATCGGCTACGGTTTCAACTCGAACGGGCGCTACGCGGCGAGCGGGCTTCTCAACGAGCGGTTCCTGCCGCGGCTGCGCGAGGCCGATCCGGCGAGCCTTGTCAGCGAGGCCGGCGACAATCTCGACCCGCACAAGGTCTGGGCGACGCTGATGACAAACGAGAAGCCCGGCGGGCACGGCGAGCGGTCGGTCGCCGTGGGCGTGATCGACATGGCGGTGTGGGACGCTGTGGCCAAGATCGCCGGGGTCCCGCTCTACCGTCACCTCGCCGACACATACGGCGACGGCACGATCGACGAGAGCGTCTTTGTCTACGCCGCGGGTGGCTACTACTATCCGGGCAAGGACGACCGGCAGCTGCAGGACGAGATGCGGCGCTACCGCGACGCGGGCTACGAGGTCGTCAAGATGAAGATCGGCGGCGCGCCGCTCGACGAGGACATCCGGCGCATCGAATCGGTGCTCGAAGTCGTAGGCGAAGGGCGGTATCTGGCAGTCGACGCCAACGGCCGCTTCGACCTCGAGACTGCGCTCGGCTATGCTGAGGCGCTGAAGCCCTACGGGCTCTTCTGGTACGAGGAGGCGGGGGACCCGCTTGACTACGCGCTCCAGGCTGAGCTCGGCCGCGTCTATCCCCACCCGATGGCCACGGGCGAGAACCTGTTCTCGCACCAGGATGCGCGCAACCTCGCCCGCTACGGCGGGATGCGGCCGGACCGGGACTGGCTGCAGTTCGATTGCGCGCTGTCCTACGGGCTGGTCGAGTATCTACGCATGCTCGATGCCATCCGCGCCGAGGGCTTCGAGCCACGCAACTGCATCCCGCACGGCGGCCACCAGCTGTCATTGAACATCGCGGCGGGGCTGAAGCTCGGCGGCAACGAGAGCTACCCGGAGGTCTTCGCGCCCTTCGGCGGCTTCGCCGACCATGTCGAAGTGCGAGCCGGGCGTGTCGGGCTGCCTGAGGCACCCGGGATCGGCTTCGAGGCGAAGCGCGCGCTGATCGACGAGTTGCAGCGCGCCACAGGAACTCGTCCGGGGGGGTAGGTCCGGAGCGCAGCCGCGCTGTGGAGAGTGTGCAGGGGCAGCCTCTTGGCGAAGGCGGCTGGTGCAACTGCTACAGCAAAGTGCTCTGGGACTGATCGTGCTGCCGGCTCGGCGTTTCTTCCGCCTCGGCAGGACGTACGGATCGGCGTGCAATGCTGACTCCCCTTGATGGAGCGCGTCCGGTTGTTGGACAGCAGCAGGCGTCAGGCGAGAGACAGGAAGAGTTCGAACGCTGCAACCGCCGCCACGAGCAGCACCAGTGTTTCGACCGTCACCACGCCGATGTGCCCGCCACCCACGGCCATCATCGCCTTGAGCGAGGTCTTGACCCCCAGCGCCGCAATTGCCGTCAGCAACATTGCACGCGATGCCGTTTCAACCGCGCCCGTCAGCGTCTCGGGCAGCGCGGCAAAGCTTGCCGTGGCCGAAAGCGCGATGAAGAGCACCATGAACCACGGCAGAAGCGGCACCCTCGCGTCTTGCTTCCCCGCGCCCGTCGCGCGCAGTGCCAGCACGATGGCCACCAGCACTACCGGAAGCATCGCCACCCGCATGAACTTGACCACTGTCGCCGCGTCTCCGGCGCGGTCCGACACCGAATAGCCGGCCCCCACCACCTGCGCCACGTCATGGATGGTCGCGCCGATCAGGAAGCCGATCTCACGGTCGTCGATGCCGAGAAGGCCGAAGAGGATCGGATAGAGCACCATCGCCACCGTCGACAGGGTCGTGACGGCAACCACGGTAAAGAGCACATTGCGCTCGGTCTTGTCGTTGTGCGGGATCACCGCCGCGATTGCCAGCGTCGCCGAGGCGCCGCAAATCGCCACTGCGCCCCCGGTCATCAGCGCGAAGCGCCACTGCCGCCCGAAGGCCCGGGCAGCCACGAAGCCGGTCGCCATGGTCAGCGCGATGAGCGCCGCCACCACCGCCGGTGTCTGCCAGCCGAAGGCAGCGATCTCTCCCATCGTAATCCGAATGCCAAGAAGCCCCACCCCGAGGCGCAGAACGAACTTCGAGGCGAACTCGACTCCCACCTTCGCCTTGCCCTCCTCTGCGGTGAAGTTGAAGGCGATGCCCAGCAGCAGCGCAAAGAGCATTGCGGGCCCACCGTAGTGCTCCGACAGGAAGGTTGCCGCGGCGGCGATGGTCCCGCAGAGCAGCAGCCCGGGAAAGTAACGCGCCACCGGCTCCCGCAACCCATGGGCCCGATCCACCAACGCCATGCCGCCCCTCCTCGCCATTGGCCAGCCCGTTCCTAGGTCGTGAACCGGCCTTGAAATGCTGCAAAGCAAAGGCCTGCAGAGCACTCGTCATTCGCTAAACGGCCGCGCCACTCGCTGCACGCCAGCATCTCGCTCGCCACCGCTTGGGCGCATCCGACCTCGGTCTCGGGGGTCTTGCTCGCCATCTTGCGATAGGTAGTTGCCATTGGAGATTCTTTCGTTCGATGAGCCCCGCCACGGCCTGAGCAGCGGAGCGAGACTTCAGTCCTTGAGCGTGGCGAAGTCCCTGAGCTCGGGGTCGTCCATCACCATCTGCATGAAGCTCGGATCGATGTAGTCGCCGGGCTCGGGGTTTACGTCGAACGTCCCGAAATCGGTCATGAACTCGCCGATTTCGGTTAGCCAGGCGTCAACGTCGGAGGTGCCGTCGGAGCGGTCGAGGATTGCCAGCTGCTCCGAGAGGCCGAAGGTCGGGCGCAGGTCGAACTCCGCTTCGACGGCTGCGTCCGAGATCTCGACGCCGTCGTAGGCATAGAAGTCGACGAGCATCTCACGGGCCTGCCCGGGATTCTCCTCGGCCCACGCCCAGCCGCGCAGGTAGACGGCGAGGAAGCGCGCGACGAGATCGGGGCTCTCCTCCGCGAATGCCGGCCGCACGACGAGCGTGCCCGGCACTGTGGCCCCCGCGTCGGCGCCGGAGCAGAGGGTGTCGCTGTCGGCCCGCTCCTGCAGCGTGTAGGTGTTCGGCGCCCAGACACCCGCAAGGTCGCCGTCGCGGGCGATCATCGCCGAGATGATCTGGGCCTGGGCGAGGTGGACGAACTCCACCGAACCGAGGTCAACGCCCCACATGCGCAGGCAGGCCTGGACGGCGTAGTCGGCGGTCGAGTTGGTGCTGACCAGGATGCTCCGCCCGGCGATCGACGCGGGATCGGCGCGTAGATCGTCGATGATATCGTTGTGTGCCATCAGAGCGTT
>SKOX01000279.1 GCA_007119835.1 Paracoccaceae bacterium | reverse complement strand
GCCGCCGGCGCGAGGCCGATGGTGCCGCAGAACGGCTTGAGCGGCACGCGGCCGCCCGGCCCGAAGGCAGCGGGCGCCATGCTTGCGCTGTCGTAGGACCACATGTGCAACGCGGGGTCGGGAAACTGGTCGGCGAGGAGGCCGAAGCCGGGGATGTTCGCGGTCCAGCCCCAGCCGCTCGGGGTCATGTCGAGGATGCGGACGCGCAGCGCATCGCCCGGCTCGGCGCCGTCGACGTAGACCGGTCCGGTGACGGGGTTGACCCGGGTGAAGTCGAGCCGCGCGAGGTCGTCGACGGTCGCGCCAAGGGCGAGCTGGGCGCCGGAGCTGTCCACGGTCTCGAAGGCGACGGTCTCGCCGGGCGCGATCTTCAGCACCGGCGGGTTGGCGTTGTTCCAGCCGATGTGGTGCAGGGTCTTGTGGAGCGCGTGGTCGCAAGCATGGAACATCGTCTTCGCTTCCTTTCGTCGTCGCTGGGCGGATCATCGCCGAGCAAGTCATCGCCCGGCGGTCGTCGTCGGGCGGGCAGGGGCGTCCGGTGCCCGCATCATCGGGAAGCCGGCCGCGAGCCTCAAGCCCTGCCGCCCGCGTCAGCCCCGGGCGTAGCTGATCACCGACAGGAGCCGGATCGGCAGCTCGAGGAGAAGCTCCGGGCCGTGGTTCACCGTCGCGTCGAAGAACAGGCTGTCGCCCGGCTCCATGGTGTAGACCCGGTCGCCGTGGCGGTAGCCCACCTTCCCCGACAGGATGTAGATCATCTCGAGGCCGTCGTGCTGGAAGAGCGGGAAGACGTCCGATTCCTGCGTGAGCGTGACGAGGTAGGGCTCGACCGTCACCGGCCCTTCCGCGCCGTGACCGAGGAGCTGGTACTGGTGGCCCGCCCGCGTGCCGCGGCGCTGGATGTCGAGCCCGTGGCCTGCCTTCACGAAGGTTGCCTCGCCGCGCTTGTCGTAGCCGTGGAAGAGCGCGGTGATCGGCACGTTGAGCGCGCCGCTGAGCGCCCGGAGCGTCGCGAGGGAGGGGGAGATCTGGCCGTTCTCTATCTTCGACAGCATCCCCGGCGAGAGGCCGGTGGTGCGCGCGAGGTCGAGCAGCGTCATCGCCATCTCCTGCCGGTGCCGGCGCACCTGCTGGCCGATGGTCCGCTCGAGGCGGCTGTGGGCGTCCTCCGGCAGCGCGTGGGCGTCCTGGGTGAGGGCGCGCGCCTCACGCGCCTCGGCGGCGGTCCGGCTGCGCGCGCGTCGTTCGGCCATCCGCGTTTTCCTCCGGAGAACAAGTTTCACTAAGGCTGCGGGCCGCGCGGCGTCAACACGGCCGGTGCCGCAGAAAGCCTTTGACAGGCCCGCAGTGAGAAACATAGTTTCCTGGCAGGCAATTTGGGCTGCGGGGAAGATCATGTGCGGGATCGTCGGGCTCTACCTGAAGAACCCGGAGCTGGATGCCCGGCTCGGGCGGCTTTTCGTGCCGATGCTCGTGGAGATGACCGACCGCGGGCCGGACAGTGCCGGGTTCGCGATCTACCACGACGCGGCGCAGCCGGGCCGGGCGAAGGTGACGGCGTTTCATCCGGACCCTGGATTCGACTGGCCGGGCGCTGCCGCGGCGGCCGAGCGGGCGGTCGGGCAGGCGGTCGAGGCGCGGGTGGCCGATACGCATTGCGTGCTCGAGTCCGGCGCCGATCCCGCGGCGCTCGCCGAGGCGCTGGAGGCGCAGGACCAGCGGCTCCAGGTCGTGAGCGTCGGCGAACTGATCGAGATCTACAAGGAGGTCGGCACGCCCGAGTGCGTCGCGAAGCGCTTCCGGCTCGAGGAGATGACCGGGAGCCATATCATCGGCCACACCCGGATGGCGACCGAGAGCGCGGTGACGACGGCGGGCTCGCACCCGTTCTCGACCGGGCGCGACCTCTGCCTCGTGCACAACGGCTCGCTGTCGAACCACAACAACCTGCGGGCGTGGCTGAGCGCGCACCGGGGCATCCGCTTCCGGACCGAGAACGACACCGAGGTGGGCGCGGCCTACATCACCAGCCGCCTCGCCGAGGGTCGGAGCCTGCACGAGGCGCTCGAGGATTGCCTGGGCGCGCTCGACGGGTTCTACACCTTCGTGGCGGGGACGCGGGACGGGTTCGCGGTGCTGCGCGACCCGATCGCCTGCAAGCCGGCGGTTCTGGCGGAGACCGAGGACTACGTCGCCTTCGCCTCGGAATACCGGGCGCTGGCGCGGCTGCCGGGGATCGACGGCGCGCGCGTGTGGGAGCCGGAGCCCGCCACCGTCTACAGCTGGGGAGGCCGCAAGCATGCCGCCTGAGGTATCCGCCACCAACGTCCACACCCTCGACCTCGGCGCGATGTCGCTGCGCGCGGTCAACGCCGAGCTCCAGTCGCGCAACGGCACGGGCGAGCGTTACCACTACCGCGTGGTCAATCCCCACGGCGCGCATGCGCTCGCCTGCGGCCTCGACGCCGCACTGGAGGTCGAGATCGCCGGCAACACCGGCTATTACTGCGCCGGCATGAACAAGCAGGCCCATGTCGAGGTGAAGGGCACCGTCGGCACCGGGGTTGCGGAGAACATGATGTCGGGCCGCGTCCACGTCCACGGCAACGCCAGCCAGTCGGCGGGGGCGACGGCCCATGGCGGGCTCCTGGTCATCGACGGCGACGCCGGCGCGCGCTGCGGCATCTCGCTCAAGGGCGCCGACATCGTGGTCAAGGGCAGCGTCGGGCACATGAGCATGTTTATGGCGCAGGCCGGGCGGCTGGTGGTGCTCGGCGACGCCGGCGAAGCGCTGGGCGATTCGCTCTACGAGGCGCGGATCTACGTCCGTGGCAGCGTGAAGAGCCTCGGCGCCGACTGCGTCGAGAAGGAGATGCGCTCCGAGCACATGGCAGAGCTCGAGGACCTGCTCGCGCGCGCCGGATGCCGGGGCGTCAGCCCGTCGGAATTCCGCCGCTACGGCTCGGCCCGGCAGCTCTACAACTTCAAGATCGACAACCTGGACGCCTACTGATGACCGAGCTCCCTCCACGGCGTCGCTCCGTGCGGAAGTCGCACACCTTCGACGACGCCGCCCTCGACTACATCCGGCACGCGGCCTGGTCCGGCCTCTACCGCATCCGCGGCTACGGCGCGAAGCGGGCGTTGCCGACCTTCGACGACCTCTTGATGAAGGGCGCGTCGATGTCGCGCTACCCGCTCGAGGGCTACCGCGAGCGCTGCGACACCGACGTGGTCCTCGGCAGCCGGCACGCCTCGAAGCCGATCCGCCTCAAGATCCCGGTCACCATCGCCGGCATGAGCTTCGGCGCGCTGTCGGCGAACGCCAAGGAGGCGCTTGGCCGCGGCGCGACGGAAGCCGGCACGTCGACGACGACCGGCGACGGCGGCATGACGCCGGAGGAGCGCGGGCATTCCAAGACGCTGGTCTACCAGTACCTGCCGTCGCGCTACGGCATGAACCCCGACGACCTGCGCCGGGCCGACGCCATCGAGATCGTGGTGGGGCAGGGGGCGAAGCCCGGCGGCGGCGGCATGCTGCTCGGCCAGAAGATCACGGAGCGCGTAGCGCAGATGCGCACGCTGCCCGAGGGCATCGACCAGCGCTCGGCCTGCCGTCACCCCGACTGGACCGGCCCGGACGACCTCGCGATCAAGATCCTCGAGCTGCGCGAGATCACCGGCTGGGAGAAGCCGATCTACGTCAAGTGCGGCGCGGCGCGGCCCTATTACGACACCGCGCTGTCGGTGAAGGCCGGCGCCGATGTCGTGGTGATCGACGGCATGCAGGGTGGCACGGCGGCGACCCAGGACGTGTTCATCGAACATGTCGGGCTGCCGACGCTGGTCGCGCTGAAGGAGGCGGTGCAGGCGCTCAAGGACCTCGGCATGCACCGCAAGGTGCAGCTGGTGATCGGCGGCGGCATCCGCACCGGCGCCGACGTGGCCAAGGCGCTGGCGATGGGGGCGGACGCCGTGTCGATCGGGACCGCGGCGCTCATCGCGCTCGGCGACCAGGATCCGCACTGGGAGGAGGACTACCGGCGCCTCGGCACCACGGCGGGGGCCTTCGAGGACTACCAGGACGGCACCGACCCCGCCGGCATCACCACGCAGGACCCCACGCTCGCCGCCCGGCTCGATCCGGTCAAGGCCGGGCACCGGCTCGCCAACTATCTGCGCGTCCTCACCCTCGAGGCGCAGACGATCGCGCGGGCCTGCGGCAAGAGCCACCTGCACAACCTGGAGCCGGAGGACATGGTGGCGCTGACCGTGGAGGCCGCCGCGATGTCCGGCATTCCGCTCGCCGGCACCGACTGGGTGCCGGGGCGCGGCTGAAGGGATTAACCAAGAGCGCCGTCGCCCTGCCGGCGCAACGAGAACAGGGAGACCGAAGTCATGTCACTCGACACCGGAGGATCGGAAGCGCCGGCCGACCTCGCCGCCGTCGCCCGCGAAAAGGGCATCCGCTACTTCCTGATCAGCTTCACCGACCTTTTCGGCGTGACCCGCTCCAAGCTCGTGCCGGCGAGCGCGATCGCCGGGATGCAGGCGGACGGCGCAGGCTTCGCGGGCTTCGCCGCGCATATCGACCTCAAGCCGTCCGACCCCGACATGTTCGCGATCCCCGATCCTTCCGGCATGTTCCAGCTGCCGTGGAAGCCCGATGTCGCCTGGGTCCCGAGCGACCTCAGGATCGACGGCGCGCCATTGGCACAATGCCCGCGCGGCACGCTGAAGCGCGTTTTGGCCGAGGCGCGCGCAGGCGGCCACACGGTGATGACCGGCGTGGAGTGCGAGTTCTTCCTGCTCTCGCCCTGCGGCACGCGTCTCGCCGACGAGCAGGACACCCGCGTGAAGCCCTGCTACGACCAGCAGGTGGTGATGCGGCGCTACGACTTCATCACCGAGATCTGCGACCACATGGAGACGCTCGGCTGGGGCCCCTACCAGAACGACCACGAGGATGGCAACGGCCAGTACGAGCAGAACTGGGGTTATGCCGACGCGCTGACGACCGCCGACCGCCACGTCTTCTACAAGTACATGGTCAAGACCATCGCCGAGAAGCACGGTTTTCGTGCGACCTTCATGCCGAAGCCGATGCCGCACCTGACGGGCAACGGCACCCACGTCCACATCTCGATCTGGGACGGGGCGGCCGAGACCAGCCTGATGGAGGATGAGGGGGGCGAGCTCGGTCTCAGCGCGCTCGCCCATGGGCTCGTCGGCGGGCTGCTCGAGCACGGGGCGGCGTTGACGTTGATCACCAACCCGGTGGTCAACAGCTACAAGCGGATCAACGCGCCGGTGACGATGTCGGGTTCGACCTGGGCGCCCAACACCATCACCTGGTCGGGCAACAACCGCACGCACATGATCCGGGTGCCCGATTCGGCGCGGATCGAGGTGCGGCTCGCGGACGGTGCCGCCAATCCTTACCTGCTTCAGGCGGGGATCGCGGCCGCGGGCCTCGACGGCGTGGCGCGGGGAACCTCGCCCGGCCAGCGCCTCGACATCGACATGTTCGCCGAGGGCCATCTGGTGAAGGACGCGCCGCGGCTGCCGCTCAACATGCTCGACGCGATCCGCCTGTTCGAGCGGAGCGAGATGCTTCGCGCGCGGCTCGGGGACGAGGTCGTCCGCGCCTTCGCGAAGCTCAAGGAGCGGGAGTGGAACGAGTACATGCACCACTTCACCGAGTGGGAGCGCGCGAACGCGCTCGACATCTGAGGGCGCAGGAACTTCCTTGAAGGGGCGCCGCGGCGCGAGCCGTCCGGTGCCCCGCACCTGTAGCAGATCGGGGCGCCCGCGTCGGCGACGCGGGCTTGGGCGCCGGCATCCCGGGGGCGGGGCCGCGGCCGTGGAACCGCGCTCGCTGCGGCGCGGTTGTCGGCAGGCCACGGGCACAAGGGAGGACCCACCATGCGACTTCTGCTGACCGGCGTATCGGCCGCCGCGCTCACCGCCCTCTCGAGCGGGGCGATCGCACAGCAGGCGGGAGCCGGCGCCAACGGCGCGCAGGCGGGAGCCGTCGAGCGCGGCGCGGACGAGATCACCTGCCTCGACATTTCGATGATGGACACCGCGCTGGTGCCGGGCGTCCTCTACTTCGTCTCCGGATACCGCGAGGGCGCGGCGCGGGAGGGTGCTGCGGACGCGATGCCGGAGCTGGAGAACGCGACGACGGCGCTGGAGGACCCGCAGGGCGAGCTGCCGGGCATGGGGGACGCGACGGTCGCGCAGGAGCGCCGGGTGGCCGACGACGAGCCCGGCCCGGCAGTGGCCGGGACAGAGGCGGACCCGGCGATGGAGGAGGCGGAGATCGTGGAAGGCGACCCGGAAGCGTTCGCCGAGGACGTCGAGGTGTGGCCTCTCGAGAATGACGAGGCCGATCCGGAGGCGGCGGAGGACGCGCGCGAGGCCGACCACGAGGAGCCTGCGGCGGCAGCCCCGGCCGAGGCGCAGGTTGTCGCGGTCCGCGGGCATTTCGAGATCCCGATCGAGCGCACGGTGCTCGCCTGCGCCGAGGATCCCGACGCGCTGCTCGCCGACGTCATCGAAGCGCAGCGCTAGGGCGCGAGGGCCGGAGAGACGGCGCCGGGACGGACGGCGTCAGTCGACGCGCATCCGCCGCAGGTCGTCGCGGATGCCGTCGATGAAGCCGGCGCCGCGGTCGGCGGGCGGGCGGGTCACGAGGCTGACGCCGACGAAGACCGCGATGGCGACGGCGAACGAGATCACGGGGTTCGGCAGGGCGGCGATCCGGACCCCGGTGAACTGCAGGACGAGGACCGTGGCGGTGCCGGCGAGGATGCTGGCGAGCGCCCCCGTCGCGGTGCCCCGGCGCCAGAAGAAGGCGCCGATGATGGTCGGCACGATGACGAGCAGCGCCGCCGACGAGGCGACCGACAGCAGCGAGATGAGGTCGAGCCTGAGCGACGCGAAGAAGGCCGCCGCAGCGATCACGAGCAGGATCACGACCTTGCCGACGAGGAGCTCCCGCCGGTCGCCGCTGCCCGGTTCCGCGCGGGGGTAGACGTCGCGCCCGACCATCGAGGCAAGCGTGAGCGCGATCGAGTCGACCGTGGTGATCGCGGCGGCGAGGATTCCGATGACGAGCGGCACCGCGATGACGGCCGGCACGTTGCCGCCCGCGAGCAGCGAGGGCGTCGCGAGGTCGGGGTTGTCGAGCTCGGGCACCACGAGCAGCGCCGAGAAGCCCCAGAGGATCGAGATCAGCGTGAAGACGAGCCCGAAGGTAAGGGTGCCGATGATCATGGTGCGCATCGCGCCGAGGTCCTCGGTGGTGAAGAGGCGCTGGCTCACCTGCGGGTTGGAGATCGCAAAGAAGAACCAGGGCAGCGTCAGCCCGACGAAGGTCCAGAAGGAGAAGAAGCCTGGCCCCGGCTGGGCGAGCCACGGCCCGCGCTCTGCCTCGATCCGCTCGAGGAAGGTGCCCCAGCCGCCGAGGGCGTCGATAATGAAGAACAGTGCGGCGATGGCGGTCACGAGGATGACGATCGCCTGCAGCGCGTCGGTCCAGGCGACCGAGCGGAGGCCCGCGCCGATGGTCCAGACCGCGGCGAGGGCGGCGCCGAGCACGATGCCGGTCTCCACCGTGATGCCGCCGCCGGTGGTCCCCGACAGCAGGTAGCCGATGCCGAGGAGCTGCACCGAGGAGTAGGGCACGAGGAAGGCGCAGGACAGGACCGCGACGAGACCCGCGAGCAGCGGCGAGCCGTAGCGCGCCCCGAGCATCTCGGAGGGCGTGATGAAGCCGTAGCGCCGGCCGACCAGCCAGATGCGCGGGCCGAAGATCAGCAGGAGTGCGAGGCCCGCGAAGTAGATGAGCTCGAAGCCGAGCGCGCCGACGCCGCCGCGATAGGTGAGGCCGGCCAGGCCGAGCATCATGAAGGCCGAGTAGGTCGTGGCGGCGTAGGAGGCAGCCGAGACGAGGCCGCCGACATGCCGGCCGGCGAGATAGAAATCCTCCGCTCCGGTGGCGAGCCGGCGCCGGGCGAGCGCCACGACGACGAGGCCGGCAACGGCGTAGAAGGCGATGGCCGCCCAGATCAGCGTCGCGCTCATGGCCGGCGCCCACCCGGCTCGGGCGCGCGGGGTGGCGGCGGCGCATGGACGTCCCAGCGCGCGACCCGTCCGACCAGGATGATCCAGACGACGATGCCGAAGACGATCCAGAACAGGAAGGCGCCCGACCAGGCCTCCACGTCCGAGAGCAGGAGGTAGGGCACGGCGTAGCCGATCACGAGCAGAACCAACAGGACGGCGACCCAGAGCGGAAGGCGCATCATTCTCCCCCATGCGCGGTCGTTCGGGCCGGAGCGGCCGGGTGGCTCCGAACCACGTTTCGCCACCGGCTGCAACGCCCTACCGCGGTGGCGGCTCCTCGCGCGGTTCGATTAGGATGGCGCGGAAGTCGTTGACGTTGGTGAGCGTCGGGCCGGTCACCACCTGGTCGCCGAGGCTCGCGAAGAAGCCGTGGCCGTCGTAGGCGGCAAGGGCGCGGTTGTAGGCTTCTTGGCCGGCGCGGGCGAGGCTGTCGGGTGCGGCGATCGCGCCGGCCACCTCGGCGCCGCCGTCGACGCCGTCGGTGTCGCAGGCGATGGCGTAGATGCCCGGCGCGCCGTCGAGCCGGCCGATGAGCCCGAGCAGGAAGTCGACGTTGCGCCCGCCGGTGCCGAGGCTGCGGCCGTCGCGTGGCAGGGTGACGGTGGTCTCGCCGCCCGAGAGCAGCACGAGGGGCGGGTCGCCGGGCGCGAGGCCGTGCTGCGCCTCCAGGGCTTCACCCGCCAT
>SKOX01000347.1 GCA_007119835.1 Paracoccaceae bacterium | reverse complement strand
CGCCGAGGCGGTCGAGCCGGGCACCCGCCTCGAGATCGAGTTCGCCGACGGCTCGCGAAGGGCGGTGGCCGACGGCGGGCGCGCGAGGGCGCGCCGGAGCGGCCGCCCGCCGGAGCAGCGCCGCCTGCTCTGAAGCCGAAACCGGGCAGGATCAGGCGGCGAAGCTCTTCACGACGGCGCCGTAGCCGCCCTCCTCGAGAAAGGCGCGCTCGGCCCCGGTCGTGCTGCGGCCGAGCGCATCGTTGCGGTACGGAAAGCGGCCGAAGCGCCGGATGATCTCGCGATGCGCCCGGGCATGGGCGAGGCTTTCCCCCTCGCCGAAGCTCAGCGCGATCAGGCGCACCGAGCGCTCCTGGTCGGTGAGCGCCTCGGAATGCATCAGCGGGAGGTAGAAGAACTGCCGCTCCGGCAGCCCGATCTGCTCGTCGAAGCCGCGCGCGATCGCCGCCTTCGCGATGGCGAGCGCCTTCGCGTCGGTGGAATAGGCCTTGTCGGAGCCCCGGAACATGTTGCGCGGGAACTGATCGAGCAGGATCACGAGCGCCATGCACGACCGCGGCTGGCACGTCCAGACGTCGAGCGCGCCGCCCCTGGCCTCGTGCCAGAGCCCCTCGAAGCGGGTCCGGATGTCGTCGTCGAGAGCCTCGTCGATCGCATACCAGCGCGCCGCGCCGACTTCACCGATCCAGTACTCGAGGATCTCCTCCGCACGCGGATCCATAGGCAACCTCCCAAAATACCCAGCGAAGCTTGCCCGAGCGCAGACGAGAAGGGAAGCGCAAACGGGCAGCCCCGGCGACCTTCCGCCACGGACGGCCGGCACGAAGCGCGTGTTGCGCCGGGGAGCCGGCTCAGGCGCCCAACTGCGCCAGGAGCCGCTCCACGAGCCCGCGATAGCCCGCACCGAAGAGGCGCAAATGCACGAGCGCGGGCCAGAGCTGGTAAACCGGCCGGCGCTCGGCAAGCCCAGGCTCGACGGCGCCATAGCTCTCCCAGAAGGCCGACGGCGGACTGCCGAAGAGGGTGAGCATGGCGAGGTCCACCTCGGCATGGCCGTGGTAGCAGGCGGGATCGATCAGACCGGTGACCCGCGCGCCGCTTGCCATGACGTTGCCCGTCCAGAGGTCGCCATGCAGCAGCGCCGGCCGCGGCGCCCGCGGCAGGTGGTCCGCGAGCCGCGACGCCAGCCGCTCGACCCGCGATGCGAGGTCGCCGGGCAGCCCGCCCGCCTCGGCCAGCAGGCGCCGCTCCGCCCAGAAGGCCGGCCAGTCGTCGAGCGGCGCGTTCCGGATCGGGAGATGCGCGAAGCGGTGGTCGGCCGGCCAGCCATAGCCTGTGCCCGTCGCCGCGTGCAGCCGCGCGGCCACCTGCCCGAGATGGCCCCAGGCCTCGGCGAGCCCGTCGTCCCGCCCGAGATCCTCGAGGACGAGCAGATCCTCGAGGACGCCGAGGACCGCCGGCGCCGGCGCGCCGGTGGCGCGGATCGCGTCCAGCATGGCGGCTTCCGACCGGGCGGTCGCGCCGGCCTTGAGAACAACGCTCCGCCCCGAGGCGAAGCGCAGCCGGGAGACATCCGACAGGTCTCCGCCCTGCAGGGACGCGACCGAAGCCAGCGCCTCCCCGAGGAAGGCCGCGGCTTCGACGGCCCTGCGCCGGATCACCTGTCCCTGAGCGTGGCGACGAGGCCGGCGGCGCCGGCGGTGACGTCGGCCCAGGTGGTCTCGAACCCGGTATCGTCGCCGAAATAGGGATCGGCCACCGCCTCGCCGGCGCGGCCCGGCACATGGTCGAGCAGCAGGCTGAGCCGGGCCCGGGATCCGGCCGGGCGCAGGCTCTTAAGGACGCGGAGGTTCTCGTGATCGAGCGCGACGATATGGTCGAAGCGGTCGAAGTCCGCGCGCGCCACCTGACGGCCGCGAAGGTGTGCGATGTCGAGGCCGTTCGCGCGGGCCACCGCCTGCGCCCGCGGATCGGGCGGCGCGCCGATGTGCCAGTCGCCGGTGCCGGCGGAATCGATCTCGGCGTCGAGACCTTCTGCCTCCGCAGCGTGCCTCAGCGCCGCCTCGGCGAGCGGCGAGCGGCAGATGTTGCCGAGGCAGACAAGGAGGACGGCGGGTGGGCTGGCCATGGGATTCCTTCGCGGCGGCATCATATCGACGGACGCATCAGGTTACGGCGCGAAAGGCCAACTTAACATTTTCTGTTCCTTAACATCAACTTGCTGCGCGTCCAAGTGCGGACACTGGCGCAGGCCCGCCGGCGGCCAATATGCCGCCGGACTTCAGCGGCAGCCCGCGGCGCCTCAAGCCCCGGCATCACGCTGCGCGGGCGAGCCTCAGGAAGGTGAAGATCCCGAAGGGCGGGAACGGCCGCTCCTCGGCCAGCGTCAGGCGCGGGTCGCCGAGGATGCGCTTCAATTCGAAGTCCGAGTGCCAGCCAAGCCGGTCGGCGAAGGGCGCCATAGCCCGTTCGATGCGGGCGAGCGCGCCCGTCTCGCGGGCGAAGTGGTTGACGATGACGACCTCTCCGCCCGGCCTGCAGACCCGCGCCATCTCGGCGATCACCCGTTCTGGCTCGGGGACCACCGAGACGAGGTACATGGCGACGACCGTGTCGAAGGCGGCGTCGGGAAAGTCGAGCGTGCGGGCGTCCATCTGGCGCAGCTCCTCGACATGGGCGAGGCCCTCGCGCGCCACCTTGTCCCGCGCCTTCTCCAGCATGTCCTCGGAGAAGTCGATGCCGGTGATCCCGAGATGCGGCTTGTAGCGGCGCAGCGACAGCCCGGTGCCGACGCCGACCTCGAGCACGCGGCCCGCCCTCGTGTTGACGTAATCGACGACCCGGTTGCGCCCGGCGCCGGTGATCGCGCCGAAGGTCTTGTCGTAGACCGGCGCCCAGCGGCGATAGGTGTCGGTGACGGCCTTGAGCTCCATGGTCCTCCCCAGCGATCTAGAAGGTTGGCCGGCGCCGCGCGGTGACGAGGCCGTAGCCGACGGCGAAGATGTAGGCGACGACGAGGAGCACCATCAGCAGCCAGAAGCGGGTGAACATCATGCCCACCGCGCCGGCGGTCGCGACCAGCACGAAGGGGACGTGATCGCGCGAGATGCGGATGCCCTTGGGCGAGAGCGTCGGGATGCGGCTAACCATGAGGCAGCCGACGGCGCCGAGATAGAGCGCCACGAGCAGCGGCGCGGCGGCGGCGTTCACAATGCCCCCGAGCGCGACGTAGAGCGGCAGCATCGCGAGCAGCGCGCCCGCCGGCGCCGGCACGCCGGTGAAGTGCGCGCGGCCGGGCGGCGGCGGCGCGTCGCGGGTGACGTTGAAGCGCGCGAGCCTGAGGCAGCAGCAGATCGTGAAGATCAGCGCGAAGATCCAGCCGAAGCCCGGTGCGTCCGTCAGCGCGAAGAAGAACACGACGAGCGCGGGCGCGACGCCGAAGGAGAGGAAGTCCGACAGCGAGTCGAGCTCTGCCCCGAACGAGCTCTGCGCCTTCAGCTTGCGGGCAAGCAGCCCGTCGAGGCCGTCGATCACCGCGGCGAAGATGATCAGCAGCGCCGCGACCTCGAAGCGGCCGTCGAAGGCGAAGCGGATCGCGGTCAGGCCGGCGCAGAGCCCGAGGATGGTGACGAGGTTCGGCAGGAGGTGCAGGAACGGCAGGCTGCCGCGGCGGGGGCTTCCGAGGATCGGCGCCTCCTCGGCGTCGCGGCGCTGCGCCTCGAGATGGCGCGACCGGACGACGGGGGGCGGCTCGGCAGGCGGGTCTCGGCGGGGATCGCTGTCGGGCATGGGCTCTAGCGGATCGCGCCTTCGCGGCGCGGCTCGTCGGAGGCGAGGTCGGCGACGACGGTTTCGCCGGCTGTGGTGTACTGCCCCACGGCCACGAGCGGCGCGACGCCGTCGGGCAGGTAGACGTCGAGGCGCGAGCCGAAGCGGATCATCCCGAAGCGCTGGCCGGTCAGGAGGCTGTCGCCCTCGCGCACGTCGCAGACGATGCGGCGGGCGACGAGGCCCGCAATCTGCACGACGGCGAGGCTGCGGCCATCTTCAAGTTCGATCGCCAAGGCATTGCGTTCGTTGTCTTCGCTGGCCTTGTCGAGGGCGGCGTTGAGGAACTTGCCCGGGCGGTAGGCGACGCGGGTGACGCGGCCCTCGGCGGGGGCGCGGTTCACGTGGCAGTCGAAGACGTTCATGAAGATCGAGACGCGGGTGCGCGCGGCCGGCCCGAGGTCGAGCTCGGCCGGCGGCACTGCGGGTTCGATCAGCGACACGAAGCCGTCGGCGGGGGCGACGACGAGGCCGGCGCGGGTCGGGGTGACACGGTCGGGGTCGCGAAAGAAGTAGTAGCACCAGACGGTTAGCCCGAGGCCGATCCAGCCGAGGGGGCGGAACAGCAGGAAAAGCACGACCGTCACGGCGGCGAAGATGCCGATGAAGCGGTAGCCCTCGCGGTGGATGGGCTTGATGACGGTCGAGGCGATACTGATGGACATCGGGCTCCGGGGGCGGCGCGGTCGGGCCTCGTCTTAGCGGAATCTCGTCCGAGTGCAACGCGGCACGCGAGGGGCGGCGGGAGGCGGGAAGCCACGGAAACTTCCGTATGCAAAACGTATGGATTGCGTATGGATTCCGTAGGGCAATCGTCGGCGGGCGCCCGGGCGGCGTCAGGGGACGAGGCGCATCTCGCCTCCGGCGATCTCAATGCGCTCGAAGCGGTCGAGCCAGGCCATGCCAAGGAGCGAGATGCCCATGTCGCCCTCGCTGACCGTGGCGCGGACGTTGGTGTCGGTGCGGCCGGCGAGGCTCAGGGTGTCGAGGCGGACTGGCGCGGTGCGGACGACGCCGTTGGCGGTGCGGGCGCGGCCGAGATAGACCAGCGCCCCGGTGTCGATGCCGGCGGCCTCGGCGTCGGCGTGGGAGAGCACGACGTCGGTGGCGCCGGTGTCGACGATGAAGCGGATCGGCGTGCCGTTGACCGCGGCCTCGGCGTGGAAGTGGCCGTCGGGCGCGCGGCGGAGCACGATCTCGCCGCCCGAGACGGCGAAGGCGGCCGGGTCGCTGCGCTCCTCGACGAAGACGGTGTAGGCCATGGCGAGGCCGGCGATGATCAGCGCCCAGATGATCAGGGTGCGGATCACCCGCCCGAACGCCAGCCCGCCGCGCAGGATCACGAAGAGCAGGAAGGCCCCGAGCAGGACCAGGTAGAGCATGCGGGCGCCGGAGTCGGGGTCCATGGGGCGGGAGTCCTCGTGGCGGTTGAACGGGCAGCGGCGTGGGCGGGCCGCGGGCGCTCAGAATGGCGTGTGAGCGGGGATCAGCGCAACCTCATCGAGATCGAGCCCTTCCGGCAAAGAGCGGCGAATTCGTCGGCGATCGCGTACGCGACGTGGGGTCTCTGCCTGGTGTCGCATGTCGCAACGATCCTCTATGCGATCGTCTGCATGGCCGATCTGATCATGGCGGCGATCTTCTTCGGAAACGCCCTGGCGTGCCTCGGCATCATCCTGATCGCAACGCGGAATCGCCATCACTTCCACCTTCGAAACGCCCAGACCCTCTGACGCCCTTCTCCGGCGCGCAACGAGCACCGCGCACCCTCGCGCCAAGGCCGGGACGAAATGGACGGAGAGGGCGTCGAGCAGCATGCCGAGGAGGCGGGTGACGACGGTCCTGCCGAGGGAGCGGGCGCTGAACCCGCCGGCGTGGGAGAGCGCCGTCACCGGCACGAGGTTGCCGCTCCGCGGCGGGAGCGCCCCTGCATGATCACGCGCAACTTACAAATTCGGGACTGCGACCCCATATAGAGTGAAGAGCCATCCCATTCTCCGCAAAATAAGGCATTCCCCGATGACCATGTTCTCCATGAAGCCGAAGTTCAATCTTGCCGAATTTCTTGCGGTGCCCGCTTCCGGGGCTGCCCGCAACGCGAAGCGCCGCGGCATGCAGTTCCGTCGTTCTGCGACAAGGGACGACGCGGCGACGCCCGCGCAGGCCGAGGCGTCCGACGCGACGGAAAACCCGAAAAAGTGACGCGACGCGGACGTTTGTAGGGCACGCTGCCCGGCGTCCAGCGCCGCCCCCGTCGCGCGGCCTGGTCATCGGAACGCTCCGCGGCGTCTCGGTCGAGCGGCGCGCGAGCGGGATGTGCGCCAGCGCGATCGTCACCCGCCCCCGCCGAGCACCCCCACATCCGCCAGCCCGTCGAGGACGAACTGGACCGCGAGCGCGGCGAGGAGCATGCCAAGGAGGCGGGTGACGACGGTGACGCCGGTCTTGCCGAGGAAGCGGGCGATGAAGCCGCCGGCGAGGAACAGGGCGAGGCAGAGGACCATGACGGCGGCGAGGATGCCGTTCAGCGCCAGGAAGCCCGCGGGCGTGGGGTGCTGGCCGGCGAAGAGGACCATGGCGGCCAGCGCGCCGGGGCCGGCGATCAGCGGCGTCGCGAGCGGGAAGACGGTGGGGTCGGGGCGGGCGTCCTCGGCCTGGCGGCCGCGGCGCTCGGTGCGCTTCTCGAACAGCATGTCGATGGCGATCAGGAAGAGCAGCAGGCCGCCGGCGATGCGGAAGGCCGACATCGAGATGCCGACGCTGGTGAGGATGAACTCGCCGGCGAGGCCGAAGAAGGCCAGGAGGCCGAAGGCGACGGCGCAGGCGGCGAGCGCGGTGCGGCGGCGCTCGGACGCGGTCATGCCCTGGGTCAGCGCGATGAACAGCGGGACGACGCCGATCGGGTCGATGGTGACGAAGAGGGCGATGAAGACCGCGACGGCCTGATCGGGGGTCATTGGGTCACCGGGGGTTCATCGGGGGTCATCGGGAGCCGGCGGATTCGAGGCGCTCGACGGCCTCGAGCCAGAGGGCCTCGGCGCGGGCGAGGCCGTCGGCGAGCTCGGCGCGTTTCTTCAGCCATTTCTCCATCTCCGCCGGCGCGCGGTCGTAGAGGGCGGGGTCGGCGATCTGGGCGTCGACGGTCCTGAGGACCTCCTCGATCTTGGCGACGCGGGCCTCGCAGCGGCTGACCTCGGCGCGGAGGGGGGCAGTGTCGCGCAGGGCGGTCTTCGGGCGGCGGGGCTCGCGGGGGGCGGTGCTGCCGTTGCCGGGGCCGTTGCCCGAGCCGCCGCGCTCGGCCCCCCGCTCCGACAGCAGGTGGCGGCGGTAGGCGTCGAGGTCGTCCTCCCAGGCGGTGACGCGGCCGTGGCGGACGAGCCAGAGGCGGTCGGCGACGAGTTCGATCAGGTGGGGGTCGTGGCTGATCAGGATGACGGCGCCGGCATAGTCGGTGAGGGCGGCGACGAGGGCCTCGCGGCTCTCGATGTCGAGGTGGTTGGTCGGCTCGTCGAGGATGACGAGGTGCGGCGCGTCGAGGGTGGCGAGCAGCAGCGACAGCCGCGCCTTCTGGCCGCCGGAGAGCCGGGCGACCTCGGTGGTGGCGATCTCGGCGCCGATGCCGCCCGAGGCGAGGCGGGCGCGGAGTTTTCCGGGCGCCTCGTTGGGGCGGAGGCGCTGGAGGTGGGCGAGCGGGGTCGCGTCGAGGTCGAGCTCGTCGACCTGGTGCTGGGCGAAGTAGCCGATGCGGAGCTTCGGGGCGGCGACGACGCGGCCCGCGAGCGGGGCGAGGCGGCCGGAGATCAGCTTCGCGAGCGTCGACTTGCCCTCGCCGTTCTGGCCGAGCAGCGCGATGCGGTCGTCCTGGTCGATGCGGAGGTCGAGGTTGCGCAGGATCGGCTGGCCGTCGTAGCCGGCGGCGGCGGATTCCAGGGTCAGGATCGGCGGCGACAGCTCCTCGGGGTCGGGGAAGGCGAAGCCGGTGACGGCGGCGTCGCGGTCGATGGCGATGGGTTTCAGTTTCGCCAGCGCCTTGAGGCGGGACTGGGCCTGGCGGGCCTTCGAGGCCTTGTAGCGGAAGCGGTCGACGAAGGCCTGCATGTGGGCGCGGGCGGCGT
The DNA here is from genome assembly GCA_007119835.1 of Paracoccaceae bacterium. Lineage (GTDB taxonomy): Bacteria > Pseudomonadota > Alphaproteobacteria > Rhodobacterales > Rhodobacteraceae > Amaricoccus. The sequence goes on along the minus strand of SKOX01000347.1, from coordinate 875 downwards.
CCTGCTTCCTGGCCTCGGCCTCGGCCACCGCGAGGCGGGCGCGGCGGGTCTCGTCGAAGGTGTCGTAGTCGCCCTGGTAGTAGGTGAGCTTGCGGTCCTTGAGGTGCAGGATGCCGGTGACCGCGCGGTTGAGCAGCTGGCGGTCGTGGGAGATGACGAGGACGGTGTGGGGGTAGCGCGCGAGGAAGGCCTCGAGCCAGAGCGTGCCCTCGAGGTCGAGGTAGTTGGTCGGCTCGTCGAGGAGCAGCACGTCGGGCGCCGAGAACAGCACGGCGGCCAGCGCCACGCGCATCCGCCAGCCGCCCGACCAGGCCGAGCACGGGCGGGCCTGGGCCGCGTGGTCGAAGCCGAGGCCGGAGAGGATGGTGGCGGCGCGGGCCTCGGCGGAATGGGCGTCGATGTCGGCGAGCCGGGTCTGGACCTCGGCGATGCGGTGGGGGTCGGCGGCGGTCTCGGCCTCGGCGAGGAGCGCGGCGCGCTCGGTGTCGGCGGCGAGCACGGTGTCGAGGAGCGAGGTCGGGCCCGACGGCACCTCCTGGTCGACGCCGCCGATCCGGGCGCGCTTCGGCGTCTCGATGCTGCCGGCGTCGGGCTGGAGCTCGCCGCGGATCAGGCGGAAGAGCGTGGTCTTGCCGGTGCCGTTGCGCCCGACGAGGCCGACCTTGTGGCCGGACGGGATCGCGGCCGAGGCGTCCTCGAAGAGCGGCCGGCCGGCCATGGAGAAGCCGAGGTTGCGGATCGTGAGCATCGCCGAGGGTGTGGCGCGGGGAGGCCGGGGTGTCAACGCACGCCGGCGTGCGGCTGGAGGCGGCGCGCGCGGCTGGAGGGGGCGCTGGCAGGGCGCGCGGCTGGAAGGGGCTTGGCGGCGCGCGGCT
>SKOX01000404.1 GCA_007119835.1 Paracoccaceae bacterium | reverse complement strand
GCTGAACAGCGACCCACTCGTCTCGTCCACGCCACGCATGATCATCCCTCCGAAACCGCTGGAGAGGTGAATCATGTCCCTCAAGTCAGGTCCAGAGCGGGGTTTTTCAGCGACCTGCTAGAAGTGCGCGCGCCCGGCCGGCAGGGCAGGACGGCTACTGGAGCCCGCCGATCGCCTGGCCCTGCGCGAGAAGCTGGCGCAGCTCGCGGTAGTAGGCGATGTTCGCATTCACCTCCGCGGGCTCGAGATCCCGGGCGAGGAGCGCCCGGGCCTCGCTTTCCCGCCCGGTCAGGCCGTAGACGAGCGCGAGGTTGCCGCGGGTCTGCGGCGTCGCCGCCGGGTCGCGCACCAGATCGCGCAGGATGACGATGCCCTCGTCGCCCTTGCCCGAGAGCCCAAGCGACAGGCCGAGATTGTTGAGCAGCGCGAAGTTCGTCGGGTCGCGCTGCAGGCCGCCGCGGTAGGCGGCTTGCGCCGCCGCGTGGCGGCTGAGCCGGTCGAGGGCGATGCCGTGCGCCGCGATGATCGAAAGGTCGTTCGGCGCGCGTCCGCTCGCACGCTCGAGATTGGCGAGCGCCGATTGCGGCTTGCCGCCGTCGAGCTGGACGCGTGCGAGCGCGAGAAGCACGGACGGGTCGTTCGGCTGCCGGTTCGCCGCCTCGAGCAGGGCCTGCTCGGCCCGGGCCGTCTGCCCCATGGCGCCGTAGGCGCGGCCGAGGCCGACGAGCGCGTCGATCGAGCGCGGGTCGGCCTCGAAGGCCTGCCGATAGAGCGTCGCCGCCGTCTCGTGATCGCCGCCCGCCGCCGCCCGCTCCGCGACGCGCAGGGACGAGCCCGGACCGCCCGCCTCCTGCGCACATGCCGCGAGCAGCGAGGCGGCCACGAGGGCTGCCGCCATCCGTCCGCACGTCGCTGTCCTGCTGACCATCGCCGCCTGCCTTGCCGATCAATCTTGGTTAACGGCGAAAGCCTGAAGAAAGGGTTAACCGCCGCGCGAGCCACGCCATGCCGCGACCCCGCCGCCGCGCCCGAGCCCGGCGAGCGCGCTTCCGGTCCCCGGCCTGCCGGCGCCGCTTGGCGGCGGCCGCGGTTAGCTGATAAGGAAGCGCTTCCTGGCAACAACGGGGCCGCCATGCGTCGCGTGCTGATCACCGGAACCGCGGGCTTCATCGGCTTCCATCTCGCGCGGCTGCTGCTCGCCGAGGGCTTCCGGGTCCACGGCTACGACGGGATGACCGACTATTACGACGTCCGTCTCAAGCGACGGCGCCACGCCTTCCTGCTCCAGAACGAGGGCTTCTCCGCCACCGAGGGCATGCTCGAGGACCAGGTCCTGTTCGATCGGGTGGCCGACGACGTCGCGCCGGAGGTCATCGTGCATCTCGCCGCCCAGGCCGGCGTGCGCTACAGCTTGGAGAACCCGCGGGCCTATCTCGACTCCAACGTGATCGGCACCTTCACGGTCATGGAGGCGGCGCGCCGGCTCGGGGTCGCCCACCTCCTCATGGCCTCGACCTCCTCGGTCTACGGCGCCAACGAGGAGATGCCGTTCAGCGAGCTGGAGAAGGCGGACACCCAGCTCACCATCTATGCCGCCACCAAGAAGGCCAACGAGTCGATGGGGCATGCCTATGCCCACCTGTGGGGCCTGCCGACGACGATGTTCCGCTTCTTCACGGTCTACGGGCCCTGGGGGCGGCCGGACCTCGCGCTATACAGGTTCGTCGACGCGATTCTCGACGGCCGGCCGATCGACATCTACAACAACGGCGACATGTACCGGGACTTCACCTACGTCGACGACCTGGTGCGCAGCATCCGGCTTCTGATCGACGCCGTGCCGCCGCCGGCCGAGGACCGGGAGGAGGCCGTCGGGGGCGACAGCCTGTCGCCGGCCGCGCCTTTCCGCATCGTCAACATCGGCAATGCCGACAAGGTGCGCCTCCTCGACTTCATCGACGCCGTCGAGGAGGTGCTCGGCCGCAAGGCGATCCGGAACTACATGCCCATGCAGAAGGGCGACGTGCCCGCCACCTGGGCCGACACCAGCCTGCTGCGCCGCCTCACCGGTTACAGGCCGCAGACCGGGTTTCGCGAAGGCATCGCGCAGTTCGTCTCCTGGTACCGCGAATACCACGGCAAGTGACGCGGCCCGCGCCACTGCTGCCCGATCGGGCCGGAACCGCAGCTTCCGCCGCCCGTTCAGCACTTCGTGCGGATGAAGCAAGGCGGAGCGAGCCGCGGCATCCCGGCGCAGCGGCTGTGGCAGGCCGCGCGTCACCGCGCAGGGCCGGCGGCTCGGCGTCGCTTCCACTCTTTCGATGGCGCATGAACTCCCTGAAGCAACCCCCTGCACGTGCGGTTGCACGGGCCAGATTAAGCCGTTAACTTTTCAACAGCCTTACGAGTGACAGGCGATCGCGGCGGCGCTGTTCGCTGCCGCCCCTTACCAAGTGCAACACGGGAGCAACACATCATGAAGATCACACGTCTCGCCGGGCTCTTCGCGGCCAGCGCGCTCGGCGGCGCCATCGTCGCGGGCGACGCCCAGGCACAGGACACCCGGTTCATCTCCATGGGCACCGGCGGCGTCACCGGCGTCTACTACCCGGTCGGCGGCGCGATCTGCCGCCTCGTCAACATGGACCGCCGCGAGCACGGCATCCGCTGCGCCGTCGAATCCACCGGCGGCTCGGTCTTCAACATCAACGCGATGCGCGAGCAGGACCTCGAGTTCGGCGTCGTCCAGTCCGACGTGCAGTTCAACGCCTACGAGGGCAACGACCCCTGGGATGACGAGCCCTTCGAGGAGCTGCGCGCCGTCTTCTCGCTCCACGCCGAGCCGCTGACGCTGGTGGCGCGTGCGGATGCGGGGATCGAGCATCTCGACGACCTGCCCGGCAACCGCGTGAACATCGGCAACCCCGGCTCCGGCCAGCGCGCGCTGATGGACACCCTGATGGCCGAGAAGGGCTGGGACCACGGCACCTTCTCGCTCGCCTCCGAACTTGCCTCGGCCGAGCAGGCCCAGGCGCTCTGCGACAATATGATCGACGCCTTCGCCTTCACCGTCGGCCATCCGGCCGGGTCGATCCAGGAAGCCACGACGACCTGCGACACCGTCATCGTCCCGGCGACGGGCGAGGCGGTCGAATCGCTGGTCGAGCAGTTCCCCTACTACTTCCCGGCCACGATCCCCGGCGGCATGTACCGCGGAACCGACGAGGACGTGGAGACCTTCGGCGTCGGCGCCACCATCGTGACGCGCGGCGACGTCGACGAGGACGTCGTGTACACCTTCGTCAAGGCGGTGTTCGAGAACTTCGACACCTTCCGCGACCTTCATCCCGCGCTCGCCAACCTCCAGCCCGAGATCATGGTCACCCAGGGTCTCAGCGCGCCGCTGCACCCCGGCGCCGAGCGCTTCTACCAGGAGCAGGGCTGGCTCGAAGAGGACAGCTGATCCCGACTGAGCGGGGCGCCCGTCCAGGGCGCCCCGCCTGCTACATGACGCGCCGGACGCTTTTCCGGCGATGGGAGGATGCGCCTTGGTCCGACAGCAAACCACCTCCGGCCGCGCCGAGACGGATGCCAAGCTTCAGGAGATGGTCGCTGCCGCCGATACCGGCGCGCGCATCCCATCCGGCATCTCCTCCTGGTTCATCATGCTGGTCGCCCTCGCCTGGGCGATCTTCCAGCTCTTCATCGCCTCGCCGCTGCCCTTCACCCTGTCGCGGCTCACCGGCCTCCCCCTCGCGCTGAACGCGCAGGAGCAGCGCTCGATCCACCTCGCCTTCGCGCTGCTGCTTGCCTATTCGGCCTACCCCTCCTTCATGGCGACCGGCTGGCGCAACGTCTCGACGGCGAGCCTGATCATTCCCGGCCTCCTCGCCGCCGTCGCGACGGGCTTCCTCGTCACCTGGGCGCCCGGCTTCCTTCAGGCGGGTACCGAGGGCCTCGTCCTGCTCGCCATGACGGCGGCCGTCGCGATCGGCCTCATCCTCAACGTCGTCTCGGCCTTCGGGCGCGAGCAGCGCACGCGCATCCCGGTCTTTGACTGGGTGCTGGCGGCCATGGCGATCTACTGCGCCGGCTACATCTACCTCTACTTCGCCGAGCTCGCGACCCGCCCCGGCCGCCCGATCGAGCGCGACATCGTCGTTTCCGTCCTCGGCCTCCTGCTGCTGCTCGAGGCCACCCGCCGCGCGCTCGGGCCGCCCCTCGTCGTCGTCGCCACGATCTTCCTCGCCTACGTCTTCTTCGGCAACCAGACGTGGCTGCCCGACATGCTCCAGCACCGGGGCATGTCGCTCTCCCGCGCGATGTCGACGATGTGGCTCACCTCCGAGGGCGTCTTCGGCGTCGCGCTCGGCGTCTCGACCGCCTTCGTCTTCCTGTTCGTGCTCTTCGGCTCGATGCTCGACCGCGCCGGCGCCGGCAACTTCTTCATCAAGCTGGCCTTCGCGGTGCTCGGCCACCTGCGCGGCGGCCCGGCCAAGGCCGCGGTGCTCGCCTCGATGATGACCGGCCTGATCTCCGGCTCGTCGATCGCCAACGTGGTCACGACCGGCACCTTCACCATCCCGCTGATGAAGCGTGTCGGCTTCTCCGCCGAAAAGGCCGGTGCCGTCGAGGTCGGCTCCTCGGTCAACGGCCAGATCATGCCACCGGTGATGGGCGCGGCCGCCTTCCTCATGGTCGAATATGTCGGCATCCCTTACGTCGACGTGATCCGCCACGCCTTCCTGCCGGCGCTGATCTCCTACATCGCGCTCCTCTACCTCGTGCATCTCGAGGCGGTGCGCGCCGGCATGGCCACCCTCGAGAAGCCCCAGACGTTCACCGCGCGCCAGGCCCTGCTCCGCCAGGGCATCACCATCGCCTCGATCCTGATCATCGCCGGGGCGACCTACTATTTCATCATGGGCGTGCGCGCCGTCCTGCCCGGCGAGATCACCACCCCCGTGCTTCTCGGCACCCTGCTCGCCGTCTACGTCGCGCTGATCTGGTTCGCCTCGACCTCGCCCGACCTTGCCCTCGACGACCCGAACGCCGAGGAAGTGAAGCTGCCCGTCGCGACCGAGGTTCTCAGGACCGGCCTGCACTACGTCCTGCCGCTCTTCCTCCTCGTCTGGTTCCTGATGATCGAGCGGCGCTCGCCGGGTCTCTCGGCCTTCTACGCGGTCTGCCTGCTCATCGTCATCATCACGACCCAGAAGCCCTTGAAGGCCCTCTTCCGCGGCCTGCACAGCGGCGAGATCGGCTCCAAGCTGCGCGAGGGCTTCGATGACCTGTTGCAGGGGCTGGTCGCCGGCTCGCGCAACATGATCGGCATTGCCTGCGCCACCGCCACGGCCGGCATCATCGTCGGCACCGTGACGCTGACCGGCATCGGCCAGGTGATGGCGGAGTTCGTCGAGTTCCTCTCGGGCGGCAACATCTACCTGATCCTGCTCTTCACCGCGATGATCTCGCTCGTCCTCGGGATGGGTCTGCCGACGACGGCGAACTACATCGTCGTGAGCTCGCTCATGGCGCCGGTGATCGTCGAGCTCGGCGCCGCGAACGGCATCCTGATCCCGCTGATCGCGGCCCACCTCTTCGTCTTCTACTTCGGCATCATGGCGGACGTGACGCCACCTGTGGGGCTTGCCTCATTCGCCGCGGCCGCCGTCTCGGGCGGCGACCCGATCCGGACGGGCTTCCAAGCCTTCTTCTACTCGCTCCGGACGGTGCTGCTGCCCTTCATCTTCGTCTTCAACACCGACCTGCTGCTGATCGACGTCGGCTGGATCGGCGGCATCAGCGTGTTCGTCACCGCGCTCGCCGCCATGCTGCTCTTTGCGGCCGCCACCCAGGGCTGGTTCCTGACGAAGTCGCGGATCTGGGAGTCGGCAGCGCTCCTGCTCGTCGCCCTGATGCTGCTCAGGCCGGGCCTCTTCCTCGACCAGGTCCAGCCGCCGTGGCAGTCGCTTCCCCCCGACCAGGTCTTCCAGGTCGCAGAGGACCTGCCCGAGGACGCCATCCTCCGCGTCAGGATCGTCGGGCCCGATTTCGATGACCCCGATCGGATGCGCGAGCGCACGATGGCCTTCAACATGGGCGAGGCAGGCGACCCTGGCGAGTTCCGCTTCGAGGCGGCGACCGGCCTCGACGTGATGATCGTCGACGGGCAGGCCGTGCTGGACGAGCCCTTCAACCCCAACCATCCCACGGCTCGCGCGCTCGCCAACATGGACTTCTACACCGACCCGCCGGTGACCATCGAGGCGATCGAGGTCGAGGCCGAGCAGATGCCGCGCCAGGTGGTCTGGATCCCGGCCCTCCTCATCCTCGCGCTGATCTGGTTTCTCCAGGCCCGCCGCGGCGGCGACGCCAATCCCTTCACCGCCTGACGACCAGGCGGGCCGATCGCTTCGACCCCGGCGCCCGCGCCAGGCCTGCTGCTCTTGATCCGATCAGTGCCGTGGGCGAATGTCCGCCGTGTCAATGGCTTGCGGCAATCTCCAGGTGGGGACGCTCAGCCCTGCGGCAGGACCGAGCCTGCCGGTTGAAGCGGCACCTCCGCGCGGGTAGCCTGAGGTGCAACGACAACCCCCGAGGGATGCCCCATGCTCGCCACCGCCTCGCAGCCGCTGGTGCGGATCGTCGACCGCTACCTGCCGGACGCCTACATCTTCGTCCTGATCCTTACCATCATCGTCTTCGCCGCCGCCATCCTCGTCGAGGGCCAGGCCCCGCTCGATGTGGCGACCATGTGGGGCGACGGCTTCTGGGCGCTGCTGACCTTCTCGATGCAGATGCTGCTGATCCTCGTCACCGGCTTCATGCTGGCGATGACCCCGCCGGTGAAGTGGCTCTTGCGGACCATCGCGACCTTCGCCACCTCGCCCGGCTCGGCCATCGTCGTCGTCAGCCTGGTCTCGCTCGCCGCCTCCTGGATCAACTGGGGCTTCGGCCTCGTCGTCGGCGCCCTCTTCGCCAAGGAGGTCGCCCGCCTGATCCGGGTCGACTACCGCCTGCTGGTCGCCTCCGCCTATTCCGGCTTCGTCGTCTGGCACGGCGGCCTCGCCGGCTCCGTTCCCCTCGCCGTCGCCACCCCCGGCCATCCCTTCGAGGGCATCACCGGCATCATCCCGACCGGCGAGACGATCTTTTCCTTCTTCAACCTCGCGATCGTCGCCGCCCTCTTCCTCGTCGTGCCGCTCGTCAACTGGCTGATGGTCCCCGACTCCAAGGACAGCGTCTATGTCGAGCGCCACCAGCTCGCCGAGCCCGAGCTCGAGATACCCCGCCCCGAGCGCCCGGCCGAGTGGCTTGAATACTCCCCCATCCTCTCCTGGATCGTCGGCGCAGCCGGCCTTGTCTGGATCGTCACCTACTTCGCCGGCGGCGGCGGCCTCACGCTCAACACGGTGATCTTCACATTCCTCATCCTCGCCATCATCCTCCACGGTTCGCCCCGGCGCACCCTCATCGCGCTGCAGGAGGCGGTGACCGGCGGGGCCGGGATCGTGATCCAGTTTCCGTTCTACGCGGGGATCATGGCGATCATGGTCAATTCCGGCCTCGCCGAGTCGATCTCGACCTGGATGGTCGGCTTCGCCAGCGACGTGACGCTGCCCTTCTGGATCTTCCTCTCCGCCGGGCTCGTGAACTTCTTCGTGCCCTCGGGCGGCGGCCAGTGGGCGGTGCAGGCGCCGATCATCCTGCCGGCGGCCGAGGCGCTCGGGGTGGACTTCGCCCGCGCCTCGATGGCGGTGGCCTGGGGCGACGCCTGGACGAACCTGATCCAGCCGTTCTGGGCCCTGCCGATGCTCGCCATCGCCGGGCTCAAGGCGAAGGACATCATGGGCTTCTGCCTGATGCACCTGCTGATCACCGGCGCGATCATCGCGGTCTGTTTGACCTTCCTCTGACGCATGGGAGGGGCCGCCGGCTTCCGGAGCCGGGACCTGCGCCGGCGGCCCGCGGAGCCCGGCGGAACCTTCCCCTTCCTCCGCCGGTTTGCCGGCAACATAAGCCGAGGAGCGTGTGAGCCATGGCCCAGCAGATCCCCCTCGACGACGCGGCGGCCGAGGACGCCGCGCGGGAAGGCCCACTCCACATCGCCGCCGCCGACATCGCCTGGCGGCGGCTCGCCATCGTCAACGTCGTCCTGCTCGGGCCGCCCGATGCCGGCGACCGCGGCTGGGTGCTCGTCGACGCAGGCCTCCGCGGCACCATCGGCCTCGTCAAGTCGGCGGCCGCCGAGCGGTTCGGCGCGGGCGCGCGCCCGGCCGCCATCGTGGTCACCCACGCGCATTTCGACCACGCCGGCGGCCTGCCCTCGCTCATCGATCATTTCGACGCCGACGCCTACGCCCACCCGCTCGAGATGCCACATCTCGACGGCAGCCGCGCCTACCCGCCGCCCTCCGCCCACGGCGGCGGCCTCCTCGGCTGGCTCTCGCCGCTGTTCCCGCGGAACGCGATCGACGTCTCGTCCCGCCTGCGCGCCCTGCCGGAGGACGGCTCGGTCCCCGGGGCTCCCGGCTGGCGCTGGATCCACACGCCGGGCCACACCGAGGGTCACGTCTCGCTCTGGCGCGAGACCGACCGGGCGCTGATCGCAGGCGACGCGGTGATCGCCACCGCCCAGGAGTCGGCCTACGCCGTGGCGCTGCAGGAGCCCGAGCTGCACGGGCCGCCCACCTACTTCACCCCCGACTGGGATGCCGCGCGCGCCTCCGTCGAGCGCCTGGCCGCCCTTCGCCCGGCCCTCGTCGTCACCGGCCACGGGCCGGCGCTGCACGGTCCCGACCTCGCCTCGGCGCTCGAACTCCTCGCCCGCGACTTCGACGGCATCGCCCGCCCGC
>SKOX01000019.1 GCA_007119835.1 Paracoccaceae bacterium | reverse complement strand
GCGCCGGCGTTGCCGCCCGAGGCGATCAGCAGCGGCAGGAAGAACAGGAGCGCGAGGTGGGCGGCGATCGTGTCCTCGAAATAGGCGATGCCGGCGCCCGAGAAGATGTTGCCGAAGACCAGCAGCACCAGCCAGAAGATGCGGGCGCGCCAGAGCGTGAACATGCTCGCCTCGCGCACGCTCTCCTCGATCGGCTGGACGGTGGAGCCGCGGTAGAAGTCCTCGGTCGCCTCGCGCTCGGCCACGTCCATCGCGTCGTCCTGTGTGACGATGCCGACCAGTCGCCCGCCGGCGTCGACCACCGGCAGCGCGAGGAGGTCGTAGCGGGCGACGAGGCTGGCCGCCTCGCCGCGCTCGCCGTCGACCCGGATCAGCACCGGGTCGGGCTCCATGAGGTCGTGCACGCTCTGGCGTGAGCGGGCGAGCAGGATGTCGCGGAGCGTCACCACCCCGAGGAGCTTGTGGTCGGCGTCGACGACATAGGCGTAGTAGACCGTCTCGACGTCGGAGGCCTGCCGACGAAGCGCCTCGAGCGCCTGGGGCGCGGTCATGCCCGGCAGGAGCGTCGCGTAGTCCGACGTCATCACCGAGCCGACGGTGCCTTCCGGGTAGGAGGCGAGGCGGCGCAGGTCGTCGCGCTCGGCCTTGGCGAGGCCGGGCAGGAGCTGCTCGCGCGCGACCGGGTCGAGCGCCTTGTAGAGGTCGACCCGCTCGTCGTGGCTCATCGCGGCCATGAGCCGCGCCAGCTCCTCGCGGCTCATGCGGCGGGCGAGCTCGACCTGGGGCTTGGGCCGCAGGTAGCCGAGGACCCGGGCCTGGTCGACCACGGCGAGCTGGCGCATCGCGGCCAGCGCGTCCTCGTCCTCCATGTGCTCGAGGAGGCTCGCGATGTCGGCGAGCTCCTGGCCGTCGAAGAAGGCCTTGACCGCGTCGTAGTCGCCCTGACGCAGGTAGAGCGCCACCTCGTCGGCGACAATGTCGAGCTCTCGCTCGTCCTCGAAGATCGTGTGGTCGAGGCGCATTCCCTCGAGGCGCACGTCCTCCTCGGTGGTGTCGGACATCGCCCCCTCCTGCGCTCTCTCGGCCGCGGCGCAACTGATAGATGCCGCTTTCGCACTGTCAACGCCCAAGCCCGAGTCGGCACCTGTCCGGCGACGCCGCCGCCTGCCGTCGGCGCCGATACGCTGCGTTTGCAGCAGCGACAGATCCCGCGCGCCGTGATAGGGTTCTAAGCGCAGCGCCGCCCCGTTGCGGGCCGCGGAATCAGCGCGGCGAAACCGGTACGGCTGGTTTCCACGAAGGCAGGGCGGAAAGGGGAAGCTGGCCGGCCCGGCATGGTGCGAGGGAGAAGCCCATGCCTTACTACCTACTTCAGCTTTCCTATACCTCCGAGGCCGTCAAGGCGATGGTCGGTCGTCCGCAGGACCGCGCCGAGGCCGCTTCGGCGCTCGTCGAGAACCTCGGCGGCAAGTTGCACCACCTGTTCTTCTGCTTTGGCGAGTACGACGTCGTGTGCCTGATCGAGGGAACCGACGACCGAATGATGGCGGCCGGCGTCATGGCCGTCGCCGCCGCGGGAACGACGTCGCGGACGCGAACCACCAAGCTGATGACGTCGGCCGAGGCGATGGAGGCCATGAAGATGGCCGCAGAGGCGACCGGCTACCGCTCGCCCATGGCCTGAGGCGGGCAGGACGGGGGCGGTGATGAGCCGCCCCCGGATGCCGGGCGCAGGCGTCAGGCCAGCGCGGACTTGGCGCGGTCGACGATGACGCCGAAGGCGTCGGGCTCGTGCACGGCGAGGTCGGCGAGGACCTTGCGGTCGACCTCGATGCCGGCGAGGTCGAGGCCGTTGATGAAGCGCGAATACGTCAGCTGCTCGTCGTGGGCGCGGACGGCGGCGTTGATCCGCTGGATCCACAGGGCGCGGAAGGTCCGCTTGCGGGTCTTGCGGTCGCGGGTCGCGTACTGGAGCGCCTTGTCGACGGCCTGCTTGGCGGTACGGAAGTTGGTCGAGCGGGCGCCATAGTAACCCTTCGCCTGAGCCACGACCTTGCGGTGGCGGGCGTGGGTGACCTTGCCGGAGGTTACTCGGGACATTCTTGCCTCCTCAGCGGTCGTAGGGCATGTAGGACTTCACGATCTTCTCGTCGGGTGCCGAGAGGGTCGAGGTCCCGCGGGCCTGGCGGACGAACTTGTTGCTGCGCTTGATCATGCCGTGGCGCTTGCCCGCACCTGCTGCGAGCACGCGGCCGTTGGCCGTGACCTTGAAGCGCTTCTTGGCGCTCGACTTGGTCTTCATCTTGGGCATTTCGGTCTCCTGACACGTTCGGACGCGGAGCGGCAGCCCGTCATCGGCCGGCCGCGTCGGATGGGAAGCGGGGCGTATAACGCGCGCCCGCCCGTCGCGCAAGCCACGATCCGGCGACGCCGGCACGATCGGGAAACGGTATGGGAAGGCTATGCGAACGGTATGCGAAGGTATCGGGCAGGCGCCCGGCCCGCCGCAGCGGCGCGGTCAGCCCTGGCGGCCGCGCCCGTCGACGAAGAGGGCGGCGTCGCGGGCCGCCTGGAAGAGCGCGCGGGCCTTGTTGACGGTCTCCTGGTACTCGGCCTCGGGGTCGCTGTCGTAGACGACGCCGCCGCCTGCCTGGACGTAGAGGGTGGCGTCCTTCACCACCGCGGTGCGGAGCGCGATGCAGATGTCCATGTCGCCGCCCGCCGAGAAGTAGCCGACGCCGCCGCCGTAGACGCCGCGCTTCTCGGTCTCGAGCTCGTCGATGATCTCCATGGCGCGGACCTTCGGCGCGCCGGAGACCGTGCCGGCGGGGAGGCCGGCGAGGAGCGCCGAGAGGGCGTCGTGATCGTCGGAGAGGTCGCCCTCGACGTTCGAGACGATGTGCATGACGTGGGAGTAGCGCTCGATAACGAACTGCTCGGTCGGGGTGACGCTGCCGACGCGGGCGACGCGGCCGACGTCGTTGCGGCCGAGATCGAGGAGCATGAGGTGCTCGGCCCGCTCCTTGGGGTCGGCGAGGAGGTCGGCCTCGAGGGCTGCGTCCTCCTCGGGCGTTGCGCCGCGTTTACGCGTGCCGGCGATCGGGCGGATGGTGACGCGGCCGTCCTTGACGCGCACGAGGATCTCGGGGCTCGCGCCGATGACCTGGAAGCCGCCGAAATTGAAGTAGAACATGTAGGGCGACGGGTTGGTGCGGCGCAGCGCGCGGTAGAGCGCGAAGGGCGGCAGGTCGAAGGGCTGCGCCCAGCGCTGGCTCGGCACCACCTGGAAGATGTCGCCGGCGCGGATGTAGTCGCGCGCCCGCTCGACGACGGCGCGGTAGGCCTCGGGCGTGGTGTTCGACACCGCCGCCGGGGCCTCGCGGTTTGCGTCCTGGAGGTCGACGTGGCGGATCGCGGTGCGGTCGAGGTCGCGCACCGCGTCCATGACGCGCTCGGCGGCCTGGGCGTAGGCGGCGCGGGCGGAAAGGCCGGAGCCGGTCCAGGCGGGCGATACGACCGTCACCTCGCCCTTCACGCCGTCGACGACGAGCACGACGCTCGGGCGCAGCATCAGCGCGTCGGGCAGGCCGAGGGGGTCGGGGTTCACGTCCGGCAGCCGCTCGACGAGGCGCACCATGTCGTAGCCGAGATAGCCGAAGAGGCCCGCCGACATCGGCGGCAGATCGGCGGGGATCGCGATGCGGCTCTCGGCGATGAGCCCGCGGAGCGAGGCGAGCGGGCCTGCGGCCTCGTCGGCCCAGGCGTCGGGGTCGTGGCGGGCGGCGCGGTTGACGCGGGCGCGGTCGCCGCGGCACTCCCAGACCAGGTCGGGCTTCATGCCGATGATCGAGTAGCGCCCGCGCACCTCGCCGCCGGTGACGGATTCGAGCAGGAACGAGTCCCGCCGCGCCTCGGTCAGCTTCAGCATCAGCGACACCGGCGTGTCGAGGTCGGCGACAAGCCGGGTCCAGACGAGCTGGTTCTCGCCGCGCTCGTAGCCTTCGGCGAAGGCGGCGAAGTCCGGCCGGAGGCTCACGGCAGGTTGGCCAGCGTGCTCTGGATGAGCGACTCGTTGACCGAGACGCCGGCCTCGTTCTGCAGCGCCCGGGTGACGTAGGAGAGCATGTCGTCGCCGATCTGGCGGCGGAACTCGGCCTGGACGCTGAGGACGACGGGCTGGTTCTCCTCGGCCTCGGGGTCGAACGGCTCGATCCGGTCGAGGCGGGCGAGGATCGCGCCGCCGGGCTCGGGCAGGATGGTCGCCTGGCCGCGCTCGAGCTCGAAGATCTCGGCGACGAGCTCGGGCGGCGCCGCGGCGGCGATGTCGCCGCGGGAGAGCGGGCCCGCGGTCTGGACGCGCGCACCCAGCCGCTCGGCCAGTTCCTCGATGGGCGTGCCTTCGGCGATCTCGACGCGCCACGCCTCGGCCGCCTCGGTGAGCCGCTCGGCGGTGCGCTCGGCGCGCCAGTCGGCGGCGACCCGGTCGCGGACCTCTTCGAGCGGCAGCAGCGTCGGCGGCAGCACCTCGTCGACCCTGAGCGTCGCGATGGAGCCGTCGGCGAGCTCGAAGGGGTCGGTCTCGAAGCTCTCGCCGGCGGCGAACGCCACATCGCGGAAATCGGGATCGGCGGCGATGCCTTCGGTCGTCTCATCGTTGAGCGCGATGCGGCCCTGGACGAGCGGGGTTTCGGCTGCGACCTCCTCGATCGAGGCGCCGCCGGCGATCATGTCCTCGAGCTCGCGGCCGATGTCGAGGATGCGGTCGCGGGCCTGGGAGAGGGCGAGCTCCTCGCGGATCCGCGCCCGGGCCTCGCCGGGGGGCAGGGTGCGGCCGGCGACGATGCCGTTGACGCGGTAGAGCGACGGGCCGAGCGGCGTCGCGACCGGGCCGGCGACGCCGGGGCCGGGCATGCCGAAGACCTCGTCGCGCGCCTGCGGCGCGAGGTCGGAGGCGGCGAGGAGGCCCTGGTCGATGTCGGCGGGCGAGAGCTCGCGCTCGGCGGCGAGCTGGTCGAAGGTGACCTCGCCGGCGTCGAGGCGCTGGCGCGCGGCCTGGGCCTCGGCCTCGCTGGCGAAGCCGATCCGGTCGAGATAGCGCCGCTCGGGCGTCTCGAACCGGCCGGGCTGGGCCTCGAGCGCGGCGTCGACGGCGGCATCGCTCACCTCGATCGTCGCGGCGACGGCCTCGAGGGTGAGCAGGGCGTAGGTGATCTCGCGCGTCTCGGGCCGGGTGTAGCGCTCGGGGTTCTCGCCGTGGAAGGCGCGCAGCTGGTCGGTGGTCGGCGCAGGGATCGGCTCCTCGAGCTGCTCCTCGCCGAGGCTGAGGAAGGAGAAGGCGCGCCGCTCGCCGAGGAAGCCGAGCACGGTGAGGCCGGCTATGTCGGGCATGGCGGCCGGCGCCTGCAGCGAGGCCGCGACGAGCTCGCGCGTCGCCTCGCGGCGGACCTGCTCCTCGAAGTCGCGGACCGACAGGCCGGAGCGGTCGAGCGCGAAGCGGTAGGCGTCGCGGTCGAAGCTGCCGTCGAGGCCCTGGAAGGCCGGGATCGCGCGGATCTGGCGGCTGACCTCGTCGTCGCCGGTCGAGAGGCCGAGGCGGTTCGCCTCGTGGTCGAGCGCCGCTTCGTTGACGAGCCGCGACAGCACGAAGCGGTCGACGCCGAAGCGGCGGGCCTCCTCGGCGGTGAGCGGCCGGCCGAGCTGCTGGGTGATCGCGCGGATCTCCTGGTCGAAGGTGCGCACGAAGGTCTCGCGGCTGATGTCGCGGTCGCCGACGCGGGCGACGTTCTGGGTGGCGATCCCGCCCACCGAGATGCCGAAGCCGGCGAGCCCGATGATGAGCAGCACGACGATGACCCAGAAGAAGATGCTGGTCGTCTTCGCGCGGAAGGTATTGAGCATGCGGGATCCCTGCTGTCGGCGGTGGACCGCCTATTACGCGCTGGTCCCTCGCGAAACAAGGCCGGCGGCCGTCGCCGCCTCGAGGCGGGCGATCAACTCTGCGATGCCGTCGGTGTCGGCGTTGGCGAAGGCGATGCGGAGTTCGCGCGCGCGGGCGGGGTCGTCCGGGTCGCCGAACATGGTGCCGGGCAGCACGAGGAGGGACTGCTCGGTGACGAGGCGGCGCGCGAGGGTCGCGGCGTCCTCCGCGGAGGGGTGGGAGACGTAGGCGAAGTAGGCGCCGCAGCCCATGAGCCGCCAGCCGGGCAGCCGGGCGATGCCCGCGGCGATGGCCGCGCGCCGGCGGAGGATCTCGGCGCGCTCGCCCGCGACCCAGGGCCCGAGGTTCTCGAGGCCCCAGAGCGCCGCCTTCTGGCCGAGCAGCGGCGCGCAGATCGCGGCGGTGTCGAGGAACTTCTCGGCCTGGGCGAGCAGCGCCGGGTCGGCGACGATGGCGCCGACCCGGTGGCCGGTCAGGCGGTAGGCCTTGGAGAAGGAGTAGAGGTGGACCAGCGTCTCGCGCCAGCCGGGGTCGGCGAAGAGGCCGTGGGGCGCGCCCGCGCGGCTGTCGAAGTCGCGGTAGGTCTCGTCGAGGACGAGCGCGATGCCCCGCTCCCGCGCGAGCCGGACAAAGGCCGCGACCAGCGCGGCGGGGTATTCGGCGCCTGTGGGGTTGTTGGGCGAGACGAGCGCGATGGCGCGCACGCGCGGGCTCATGCGGGCACGGGCCGCGTCGAGATCGGGCAGCATCCCCTCGCCGCAGGGGATCGGCACGACCTCGATGCCGGTCTGGGTGAGCCACATCTGGTGGTTGAAGTACCACGGGACCGGCAGCATCACCGCGTCGCCGGGCGCGGCGAGGGTCGCCACCGCGGCGCAGAAGGCGAGGTTGCAGCCCGGCGTGATCGCCACGTCCGCGGGCTCGATCCGGCCGCCATAGGCCGCCGACCAGCGCGACGCGACGGCGGCGCGCAGGGCGGGGAGGCCGAGAACCGGGCCGTAGAGGTGGGTGTCGGCCTCCGTGCGGACCATCGTGGCCATCGCCTCGCGCAGCGGCTCGGGCGGCGGCTCGACCGGGGCGGCCTGGGAGAGGTTGATGAGCGGCCGCTCGGGCGGGAAATCGACGCCGGCGATCCAGCGCCGCGCCTCCATGACCGGCGGCGGCGTCGTGTCGCGCATGAGCGGGCTGATCGCCGGCATGGATAACGCTCCCCCTGCCCTGCCGTGGCGGCAGGAGCGAGGTCTGCGGCGAAAGCCCCCGGCGCGTCAAGCCTTTGGGCTGCGGGGAAGGCCGGGTTGCGGGGAAGGCCGGGTTGCGGGGAAGGCCGAGTTGCGGGGAAGACGGGGGCGCGAACGATGCGGCCCCGCCTTGACGGCCCGCGGCGGCCTCGGATAGCGCAGCCGCATGGCCGAGCCCCCGATCCTGACCCTGAGCGACGTGGCGCTGACCTTCGGCGGCGCGCCGCTGTTCGAGGACGTCACGCTGGCGATCCAGCCCGGCGACCGGCTCGCGCTCGTCGGGCGGAACGGCTCGGGCAAGTCGAGCCTGCTGCGGATCATCGCGGGTCTCGCCGAGCCCGACCGGGGCGAGCGGTTCCAGCGCCCGGGCGCGCGCGTCGGCTACCTCGCCCAGGAGCCGGACTTCGCGGGGCATGCGAGCCTCGGCGCCTTCGCCGCTGCCGGGTTCGACCCGTCGGAGACCTACCGCGTCGACATGGCGCTCGAGGGCCTGAAGCTCGACCCCGGGCTCGAGCCCGCCGCCGCGTCGGGCGGCGAGCGCAGGCGCGCGGCGCTGGCCCGGCTCCTCGCCCACGATCCCGAGGTCATGCTGCTCGACGAGCCGACCAACCACCTCGACATCGAGGCGATCGAGTGGCTCGAGAGGCATGTCGCCGCCATGCGCGCCGCGGCCGTCATCATCAGCCACGACCGGGCCTTCCTCAGGGCGCTGACCCGGCGGACGCTGTGGCTCGACCGCGGCGAGATGCGCCAGCTCGACCGCGGCTTCGCCGAGTTCGAGGCGTGGCGCGACAAGGTCTGGGAGGAGGAGGACCTCGCCCGGCACAAGCGCGACCGGCGCCTCGCCGCCGAGGGCCGCTGGGCGGTCGAGGGCATCTCCGCCCGGCGCAAGCGCAACCAGGGCCGGCTGCGCCGCCTCGAGGCGCTGCGGGCCGAGCGACGGGCCGACACCAAGCGGGCCGGCACCGCGCGCATGTCCTTCGAGGGCGCCGCGGCGTCCGGGCGGCTCGTCCTCGAGGCGCAGGCCATCGGCAAGCGCTACGGCGATCGCTGGGTCGTGCGCGGCTTCGACCTGCGCGTGCAGCGCGGCGAGCGCATCGCCTTCGTCGGCCCGAACGGCGCCGGCAAGACCACGCTCGTGAAGATCCTGACCGGCGAGATGCCGCCCGACGAGGGCTCGGTCCGCCTCGGCGCCAACCTCGCGCCGGCGGTCTTCGACCAGACGCGCTCGGCCCTCGATCCGGACGACAGCCTCGTCGAGACGCTGGGCGGTAAGGGAACCTCCCCGACCGACCCGCTCGACGTGCGCGGCGCCTCCAAGGTGGCGGTGGCCTATCTCAAAGACTTCCTGTTCGGCGAGGCGCAGGCCCGCGGCCCCGTCGCCGCGCTCTCGGGCGGCGAGCGCGCGCGGCTTCTCCTCGCCAAGCTGATGATGCGCCGCTCGAACCTGCTGATCCTCGACGAGCCGACCAACGACCTCGACATCGAGACCCTCGACCTGCTCGAGGAGCTGGTCGCCGATTACGACGGCACCGTGCTCCTCGTCAGCCACGACCGGGACTTCATCGACCGGATCGCCACGGCGACGGTCGCGAGCCGCGGCGACGGCCGCTGGACCGTCTATGCCGGCGGCTGGACCGACCACCTCGCCCAGCGGGGCGCCGAGGCCGAAGCCGCGCCGGCGCGGGGCG
>SKOX01000402.1 GCA_007119835.1 Paracoccaceae bacterium | reverse complement strand
GCCCGGTGTCGGGGTCGACGGTGGTCGCCTTGCAGCGGGTGATCCGCTCGACGATCCGCAGCCGCGCGCCGCCGACGACGACCTCCCGCCCGATCCAGTCGAACTCCTCCCAGGGTTCGAGACCGTCGAGCCAGACGTTGCCGCGAAAGCGCTCCATGCCAAGCGCGCGGCCCATTCGATCGGCAAGCGCCGCGAGGCTCGCGCGCCCGAGGACCGCGATGGAGGGAAAGGGCGAATCGGTCATGCCGCGCTCCGCGCGCACCACGAAGGCCGGCCGCGCCCGGTCGGCGGCGGCAAGCGGCGTCACCCAGGCGAGGAGCCGGGTCTGGTCGGCGGGATCGTCCGGGGCGACCTCGATCGGTTCGGCGTCCGGATGAGTCAGGCGCACGCGCCCGCGGGCCTCGTCGGTTTCGGCGCGGATCGCCATGAGCGCAGGCGACTTCGCACCGCGGGAGAAGTTGGCGCAGGACGCCCAATCCCGCTGCCCCGGCGCGACCTTCGCCGCTTCGTGGGCGATGGCCCAGACGCGGTCCCATGGCATGGTGGCGCCGGCCTGGAGCGTGGTGCGGGCCACGGCCTCGACGCCGTGGCCCTTGATGGGGTGTCGCCAGAGATGGGCGACCCGTGCCGGCACGTCAGTCTGCCTTTCGGGTTCGTCGGAACTGCGCCGCGATGTTGCCCAGGACGTTTGGGTTCACGCCCTGGCTGCGCATGATCAGGTACTGCTGGGCAAAGGTGATGACGTTGTTCGCCACCCAGTAGATCACCAGCCCGCTCGCAAACGTGCCGAGGATGAACATGAAGATCCACGGCATCCAGTTGAAGATCATCGCCTGGGTCTTGTCGGTCGGCATCGGGTTGAGCTTCATCTGGAGCCACATCGAGACCCCGAGCAGGATCGGCCAGATGCCGATCGAGAATATGAAGAAGAAGCTGTCGGGCCCCGGCGCGCCCCAGGGCAGCAGCCCGAAGAGGTTGATGATCGAGGTCGGGTCGGGAGCGGACAGGTCCTGGATCCAGCCGACGAAGGGCGCGTGGCGGAGGTCGATGGTGACGAAGATCACCTTGTAAAGCGCAAAGAAGATCGGGATCTGCAGGATGATCGGCAGGCAGCCCGAGGCCGGGTTGACCTTCTCCTTCTTGTAGAGCGCCATGACCTCCTGCTGGAGCTTCATGCGGTCGTCGCCGGCGCGCTCCTTGATCTTCTCCATCTCGGGCTGGAGCTGCTTCATCTTGGACATCGCCACGTAGGACTTGTAGGCGAGCGGCAACAGCAGGAGCTTGATGCCGAGGGTGAGCCCGATGATCGCGACCCCCATGTTGCCGATAAGCACGTAGAGGTTGTGCAGCACCCAGAAGATCGGCTTTGTCAGGAAGAAGAACCAGCCCCAGTCGATCGAGTCGATGAAGCGGTCGATGCCGAGGGTGCGCTCGTATTCGCGGATCGTCGCCCATTCCTTGGCGCCGGCGAAGAGGAAGGTCGAGACCTCCGCGCTCTGTCCCGCGCCGACGCTCATCACCGGCAGGCGGGCGTCCGTCTGGAAGATGTCGGGTCCGGGCGTGTGCTTCTTCACCGCCGTGAACGGCTGGCCGGGTGCGGGGATCAGCGTCGACATCCAGTAGTGGTCGGTGAAGCCGATCCAGCCGTTATCCTGCACGGCGAACGTCTCGGCCGCGGCCCCGCCCTCCGCCGGGCTGACCGGCAGGTCCGCGACGCGGCGGTAAGACGTCTCGGTGAGCGAGCCGTCCATGACGCCGACGACGCCCTCGTGCAGGATGAAGAAGCCCATCAGGTCGGGCGGTATGCCATGCCGCGCGATGATGCCGTAGGGCGCGAGGCGCACCTCGGCACCGGTCGCATTCTCCACCGACTGGGTGACGGTGAACATGAAGTTCTCGTCGACCTCGATGATGCGCCGGAAGAAGAGCCCCTGGCCGTTTTCCCACACAAGCGTGACGGGCGAGGTCTCGGTCAGCACCTCGCCGCTCTCGAGGGCCCACTCGGTGTTCGGCCCCGGCACCGCGGTGTGGGTCAGCCCGCCGGCCGGAGACCAGCCGTAGACGGCATAATGCCCGTGCTCCGCGCCGGCCGGGCTGAACAGGCGCACGTTCGGGCTCTCGGGCGCGAGGGTCACGCGGTAGTCGAGAAGCGAGAGGTCGTCGATTCGCCCGCCAAGCAGCGACAGGGAGCCCGAGAGCCGGGCGGTCTCGATCGGCACGCGGGCGACGTCGACGGCCGGCTCCTCGACCGGCTCGGCCTCGCCCGGCAGGCTCGGAGCGTCGTCGATCGTCACCGCTGCGGGCGGCACGGCAAGACCGTCCACCGGCTCCTCGACCGGCTGCTCCATCATCTCCTGCTCGGCGATCCGCTCCTCGGGGGCCGGCGGCGGGAAGAGAATGAACCAGACGAGGATGACCAGGAAACTCAGGGCCGTGGCCAGGATCAGGTTCCTGTTCTGGTCGTCCATGTGGGAGGTGCTCCTGTCGGACCGCGACGTACGCGGTGGCGTTCAAGCGCCGACAGGCGCAAAGGTCAAGGCGAAAGCGGTCACCTCCCCGTGGCGCTGCGGACCGCCGCTGCGGCCTGACCGCGTCCGCTGAGGTGTGTTGCAAGCCAGAAGGTGGCCGCGTCGAGCGGCATCGGGCGCGCGATCCGATAGCCCTGGACGTCGTCGCAGCCGAGGGTGCGAAGCGCGGCCTCCTCTTGCTCGCTCTCGACCCCCTCGGCGAGCGTGCGTATGCCGAGGGCGCGCGCCATGGCGACGATCGAGGCAACAAGCCGCAGCTGCTCGTCGCTCGCCTCGATGCCGCGCACGAAGCTGCGGTCGATCTTGATGCGCTCGGCCCGGAACCGCCGGACGTTGGAGATCGAGGCGTGGCCGGTGCCGAAGTCGTCGAGCTCGACCCGGAAGCCGGTCGCGGCAAGGCCCTGCAGGTTGCGCACCACGAGGTCGGTTTCGCCCCGCACGAGCACCGTCTCAAGCACCTCGATCGACAGGCGGGACGGATCGATGTTGCGCCGGTCGACCTCCCACTTGATCCGCTCGATCATCGACGGGTCGCGCAGCTGCGCGAGGGCGAAGTTGACGCCGACGGAGGGGACGGCCACGCCCTGGCGATCCCAGAGCATGAGCGCCTCGAGGACCGCCTCGAGCATCACCTCGCCCAGCCGCTCGATGAGCCCCGCCTTCTCCGCGATCTCGAGCCACTCGGGCGGGCCGAGGACGCCGCGCACGGGATGGTGCCAGCGCGCCAGCGCCTCGAAGCCGACGAGTTCGCCCGTGTCGAGCGCCACCTGCGGCTGGAAGAAAGGCACCACTTCGCCGCGCTCGAGCCCTTCCATGAGCTCGGCACAAAGCGTCTCGCGCCTTTCCACCTCGGCTTGCATGCAATCGGAATAGTAGCGGATGCTCCCTGCCGTCTGCCGCGCCTCGCCGAGCGCGACGGCGGCGTTCGTGAGCAGCCGCTCGGGTGTCAGGCCGCCGTCGGAGAGCAGGGCCACGCCGATGTGGCAGTCGATGCGGCGGGAGTGGCCACGCACCGCGAAGGGCCGCGACAGCGCGCGGTGCAGGCGCTGCGCCACGACCTGCGCGTCGCCGGGCTCGGCGAGGTCCGTCGCGACCACGGCGAAGGTGTTCTGCCCCAGATGCGCTGCGAAATCGCCGGCGCGCAGGCATTGCTGCACCCTCTGCGCGGCCGCTCGGACGATGGCGAGCCCGTTTCGCCGGCCGATCGCCTCGCTGAGGTCCTCGAATCGCGCGAGCTCCACACGCATGAGCGCAGCCGCCCCCACCTGCCGGTCGCCGTCGGCGAGAAGCCCGGAGAGAAAGCCGTCGAGATAGGTGGCGTTCGGCATCTGGGTCAGCGGGTCGTGCAGGAGGCGTTGCCGGGCGCTCTCCGCAGCCTCGGCGCTCTGCGCCAGCCAGTCCCGGATGCGGCGCACCGCGCGGCGGCCGAGCCAGACGCCCGCCCCGCCGAGAAGAAGAAGCTGCGCCGCTCCTGCGGCGAGCAGGTGCTCCCGACGGCGGCGTCCCGCCTCGGCGGCAGCGGCGCGGCTTTCGCGGGAAGCGGCCGAGAGCGCCGGCAGGATCTCGGTCTCGAAGACGCTCCGCAGCCGCAGCGCCTCCGACGGCGCGACGTCGCCTGTCGAAACCGCCATCGTCTCCGCCGCGCGAACCAGCGCGCGCCGCTGCGCGTCGTCCTCGGTCGCGATCCCTGCCCGCCCCGCGGCCGCACTACGGTCCGCGTCGCGCGCGATGAGATGGGTGAGCTCCCAGTACAGCAGGCTCTGCTCGAAGCTGGCCTCCGGGCCATCGCCCGCCTCCGCGAGCCGGCCCAGCCGGGTCACGATCTGGCCCGTCATCGCCGCCTGCTCCGCCGCGAGCGCGGCGTGTTCGGCGGCCGCCGAGTCGCGCCCGGCTCCGTACCAGGCAAGCGCTTGCAGTGCCGTCGAGCTCGCGAGCGCAAGGCAGGTCAGAAGCAGGAAGCCCCTTCCGCTCACGCGGTCGGGGGGCGGCGGCGTGCCTTCGGGCTTTGGTTCGGCGGACATGGCCGGGACCCTAGCCGCGGAGGCCTGCCGGGCCGTTAAAGAGGGCGCGCCAGTTCAGGGAGATACGTGCGCTAGTTAACGGATTCCGAGGCGCGCCGCCCCTCAGAGGTTACGGAAGTCGAAGAGCGTCGGGTCGAGCAGATGGCTCGGCTTGGCCTGGGTCAGCGCCCGGAACAGGATGCGGCGGCGTCCGGGCGCGTTGCGCTCCCACTCGTCGACCATGCGCTTGATCTGCTGGCGCTGGAGACCATCCTGGCTGCCGCAGAGATCGCAGGGGATGATCGGGAAGCCCATGTCGCGGGCAAAGCGCGCGCAGTCGGCTTCCGCCACGTGGGCGAGCGGGCGCAGGACGTAGAGGTCGCCCTCGTCGTTTTTCAGCTTCGGCGGCATCGTGGCGAGCTTGCCGCCATGGAACAGGTTGAGCAGGAAGGTCTCGATGATGTCGTCGCGGTGGTGGCCGAGCACGACCGCGGCGCATCCCTCCTCGCGGGCGATGCGGTAGAGGTGGCCGCGCCGCAGCCTCGAGCAGAGCGCGCAGTAGGTCTTTCGCGCCGGCACCTTGTCCACCACGATCGAATAGGTGTCCTGATACTCGATCCGGTGCGGCACGCCGAGGCCGGCGAGGAAGTCGGGCAGCACCGTCGCCGGAAAGCCCGGCTGGCCCTGATCAAGGTTGCATGCGAGAAGGTCGACCGGCAGCAGCGCCCGCCACTGCAGCTCGATGAGGACGGCGAGGAGGGTGTAGCTGTCCTTGCCCCCCGACATGCAGACGAGCCAGCGGTCGCCGCGGCGGGCCATGCCGTAGGTCTCGATCGCCTCGCGCGTCTCCCGCACGATGCGCTTGCGCAGCTTGCGGAAGTCGACGGAAGCGGGGGCGCCGCGCAAGATCGGAGGGATGTCGTCGCCGTCGTCGAGCATGGACCCGCTCATAAGGCCGCCGCGGACGGCGCACAAGAATCCTCGCATACCGCACGCCCGGAGGAGGCGTGCCGGGCCCGCAACGCCGGAGGCGCCGGCCGCTATCTCGGCGGGACGTTGTCGATCCCGGATCCGCCGAGGGGATGGCAGCGCAGGATGCGCCGGGCCGTCAGCCAGCTTCCCCGAAGCGCGCCGTGTCGCTCGAGCGCCTCGAGCGCGTAGGCCGAACAGGTCGGCTGGAAGCGGCAGCTGTGCCCCACCCATGGCGAGAGCACGAGCCGGTATGCCCGCACCGGCAGGGCGACGACACGGGCGAGCGGGCTCATGACCGGCTCCGCGGAGCGTGGACGCTCTCGAGCGCCGTCTCGAGGTCGCGCAGGAGGTCCGGGAACGGCCGGCTTACGGTCGTGTCGGGCCGGCCGACGAGGACGTAGTCCCATCCCGGCCGCCCGCGCGCGGCGAGAACTTCCCGAGCCGCTGCGCGAAGCCGGCGCTTGGCGCGGTTGCGGACCACGGCCTTGCCGAGCTTCCGTGAGCAGGTAAAGCCGACGCGGACGCTGTCCGCCGGATCATCCCTGCGGCGGGCCTGAAGCGTGAGCGAGGGACGCGAGGCGCGCCTGGCACGGGCGGCCGCCAGGAAGTCCCGTCGCAGCCGCAGCGTCTCCAGCGGCCCGCGCGCTTCCGCGGCCGCCTCGTCGTGCGGGACCGCCGGCAGCCGGGCCTCCTGTGCTGCCGCCGTCAGGCTGACAGGCGCTTGCGGCCGAGCGCCCGGCGGCGGTTGATGATCTTGCGGCCGTTCTTCGTCGCCATCCGCGCACGGAACCCGTGGCGGCGCTTCCGAACCAGCTCGCTCGGCTGGTAGGTGCGTTTCATCGCGGGTCTCCCGGATTACGGATTGAGGGGACCGGCTGCGCCGCCCCCCGCGGAGGCGCTCCCTATAAGGCCGGCGGGGCGGAGAAGTCAACGCGGCTTCCGCCGAAAGCCCAGTTGGCCCTTGGCAGGCGACCGGACCGGGCCAAGTCTTCTCTTCACATCGGATCGGGCGTAATCGGCGCAGATGGAAGCTTCAGGTCAAGAGACAGGCGGGGTGCAAAGGCGGGACGCCTCCGGGGCGCTGCGCGGACGGTCGCTGCGGCGGGCGGTCCCGCTGCTCGCGCTGGTCTTGGCGGCGGCTGCCGGCTATGCGCTCCTGCGCGACTTTGACGCTTTCGGTGCGCTCGCCCTGCATCGCGAGACGATCGTCGCGTGGTGCGCGGAGCACCGGGCATGGGCGGTGGCGATCTTCGTCGCAACCTTCGTCGGTGTCGTCGCGCTCTCGCTGCCCGGCGCCTTTCCATTGACGGTGACGGGCGGCTTCCTGTTCGGACTGCTGCCCGGGGCGTTGTTATCAGTGACGGCCGCGACGCTCGGCGGCCTCGTCGTCTTCCTCGTCGCCCGCTTCGGGCTCGGCGAGCCGGCGCGGGGCTGGATCATGACGCGAGGCGCGGGCGCGGCGTTTCGCCGGATCGAGCGCGGCCTGCAGGAAAACGCTGTCGTCTATCTGCTCCTCCTCCGGCTCGTGCCGGCCGTGCCCTTCCCGGTGGCCAATGTCGCCCCGGCCTTCTTCGGCGTCAGGGCGCGCACTTTCGCCCTGACCACCTTCTTTGGCATTCTGCCTGGCACGACGATCACGGCCTGGATCGGAGTCGGCTTGAACGATATCCTCGACCGCGGCGAGCGCCCGGACATCAGCGTCGTCGCCGAACCGCAGGTGTTCGGGCCGATCCTCGGCCTGATCGCGCTCATAGCCCTGCCCCTCGCAATCAAGCGGCTGCGGCGTAAAGGGGCTTGAGCGTGGGCCCGGCGGGAGGACGCCGGGCGCCACACCGGCGCCAGGCGCTCCCCGGTGCCGTCCTTGTGACGTGCGGGCGCTCCGCCTAAGGTGGCGCGAACGAACGAGGACTTTCGGCAGCACCGTGAGGCAGTCCATACTCAACACGCTCTCCGGGCGGTTTCTCGGGCTTCTGGCAATCTTCGTGCTGATCGCCGAGGTGCTGATCTTCGTTCCCGCTGTCTCGCGCTTCCGCGTCGATTATCTCCAGAGCCGGCTCGAACTCGCCCAGCTCGGGGCACTCGCGCTGCTCGCCGCGCCAGACGCGATGGTCGGGCCCGAGCTCGAGCGCGAGCTCCTCGCCACGGCGGGCGTCTACAACGTCGTCCTGAGGCGTGAGGAGGTCCGCGAGCTCGTCCTGACCGCCGACGTCGTCCCCTCGGTCGATGCGCGCTACGACCTGCGCATCGCCTCCGACCTGGCACTGATGCGCGACGCGCTGCGGGTGTTCCTCCTCGACGGCGACCGCACCATCCTCGTGATCGGGGAGGTCCAGCAACGCGCCGACATCGAGATCACCCTGCCCGAGGCCCCGCTCCGGGCGGCGATGATCGACTACGGCCTGCGCATCCTCTACATCTCGCTGATCATCACGCTGTGCACCGCGGCGCTCCTCTTTCTCGCGGTCCGCTATCTCATCGTTCGGCCGATCGACCGCGTCGTCGCCCACATGGTCGCCTACCGCGACGATCCCGAGGACGCCCGCAAGGTCATCGAGCCCCAGGGCGGCGCGCGCGAACTGATCGAGGCGGAGACCGCGCTTCGCGACCTTCAGGTGCGTCTCACCGGAGCCCTGCGCCAGAAGGATCGGCTCGCAGCCCTGGGCAGCGCCGTGGCCAAGATCAGCCACGACCTGCGCAACATGCTCACCACCGCGCAGATCCTCGCCGACCGCCTCGAGGCGAGCGGCGATCCGGCCGTGCGGCGCAACGCCCCGAAACTCGTCGGCTCGCTCTCGCGGGCCGTCAGCCTCTGCGAGCGGACGCTCACCTTCGGCCGTGCCGAAGAGACGCCGCCGGACTTCGCCCGCATCGCGCTCCGCCCGCTCGTGGATGAGGTGATCGAGGCCGAGCGCCTCGCCGTCAGCGATCGCGTCGACTTCGCCGCCGCCGTCCCGAACGGGCTGCACGTCCGCGCCGACCCCGAGCAGCTCTTCCGCGTCCTCGCCAACCTCGCGCGCAACGCGAGCCAGGCGATCGAGGCGAGCGACCGTCGCGGCGAGGTCCGCATCGAGGCCGGCACGCTGCCCGATGGCACCGAGATCCGCGTCGTCGACACGGGCCCCGGCCTGCCGGCGAAGGCCCAGGAAAACCTCTTCCAGCCGTTCCGCGGCGGCGCGCGCCGCGGCGGGACGGGCCTCGGCCTCGTCATCGCCGCGGAGCTGATCCGCGGCCACGGCGGCAGCCTGACGCTGGCCGAAACCGGCCCGGCGGGTACGACCTTCCGCATCGTCCTTCCTGCCTGACGCTTTGCAGCAGGCTCAACCGACAACCGCGCGCCTCAGGGCAATCGCTTGAAGTGACAGAAGGTGGATTTCCGGAGGGAGTTTCGTGTGAATCTATGGGGGCCTCGGCAACGCGAGGTGCTCCATGGCCAGCCCGTCCCTTCTTGACCACTTC